>JALSGX010000001.1 GCA_026982535.1 Ghiorsea sp.
AGCTAGCTACTGCAGCATGGGATGAGGAAACGCTTCAAACACAGCAAGTTCAATGTGAGTATGACTACCAGGAAGCGGCGCAAGCTTTACATGACGCGAGAGTCAAAGCTGCAGATACCCTGATACAAAGCCTTCGCCCTTTCCTCAACCAATTGGGTCTGAAAAACATGCAACTACAAGCAGAAATTATTGCTCAAGATGATAAGCAAGCATGGGGGCCCAACGGTTGGGACAATATTCAATTGCTTGCGGCTACTAATATCGGAGAGCCATTCAAAACCTTAGCAGACACAGCATCCGGTGGAGAATTAAGCCGCTTGGTGCTTGCGCTCAAAGGCTGTGGTGCTTTGGAACATGAGCCTGATACCGCTATTTTTGATGAAGTGGATGTGGGTATTGGCGGTGAAACAGGCTGGTGTGTAGGCGAGCTACTCCGAAACATGGGCAATGACAGACAAGTCTTTGTTGTCTCTCACTTGCCACAAGTTGCCGCCTGCGCCCATTATCATATCGCCATTGCCAAGTGCGTAGTAAACCAACGCACAACAACAGAGCTTCAACCATTATCCCATCATGAAAAAGTATCCGAAATTGCCCGTATGTTGGGTGGCATAAACCGCGAAAGCCTGAAACACGCCCAAACCATGTTACAGCATGGTCAAACAATGGCATGACTACAACCATTCATATCCGCCAAGCCCAGGTTCAGGATGTCGAACACATCTATCAGCTTATGCTTCCATTTATGCAAAATGGCACACTAATTATGCGTAATAAAGATGATATATTTGAACACCTCCAAGAGTTTGTGGTTGCATTCAAAGATCATAAACTGGTTGGAGCATCAGCTCTGCATGTTTATGGCTCCAACCTAGCAGAAATCCGCTCGCTTGTGGTATCTCCTAAAGCGCAGCGCTCATCCATTGGCCATCAACTGGTCAAGGCCTGCGAAGATATGGGGGTAAAGCTTGGCGTAACGCGTATCTTTGCCTTAACTTACATTGACAAGTTTTTCTTGGCTCAAGGCTATCAGGTTGTTGAAAAGGAAAGCTTGCCACAAAAAGTTTGGACAGTATGTATTCACTGCCCGAAATTTAGCCGCTGTGATGAAATTGCGGTGGTTAAAAACCTTTAGTCAACTGTGTCATTAAATCATTTGCAACAACATGAGCAAGATGCGATGTGAGAGCGTACGCGATTGGTGTTCGTAAGTCACGCAGCAAGCACTAATCATTTAGCGCAGACGATTCAGCAAAGGGTCAGTCTGTCCAAGTTCTGCAAACCCTTGGTTCCGAAAATGACATGAATCGCAATGCCCACAAGGTCTACCATCATCTTTGGGGTCATAACATGAGCGGGTCATGGCATAATCCACACCCAATGATAAACCCAGCTTAATAATTTCTGATTTATCCAACTGCAATAAAGGTGCAACTACTTCAAAATCTGCACCCTCCACCCCCGCTTTGGTACCCAAAGCAACGGTTTTGGCAAATGAATGGAGAAAATCAGGGCGACAATCGGGGTAACCCGAATAGTCCACCACATTGGCACCAATCACCAACTTGTTTGCCCCCACTGTTTCCGCAAATGCAGCAGCCAAGGATAAAAAAATAAGATTGCGCGCTGGTACATATGTCGAAGGAATACTTGTCGATTCTGATTGGTCTTTGGGCACATCCAAGTCACTGGTCAGTGATGAGCCACCAATGGCTTGCAAGTCCACAGCAATCACTTTGTGCTGCTTGGCTGCAAAATACCTTGAAATAGCTTCTGATGCCTGAAGTTCAATATGGTGCCGCTGCCCATAATCAAAGGCAATGGTATAACACTCCCAGCCTTGTTGCTTGCTTGCCCATGCTAATGCAGTAGCAGAATCCAAACCACCAGATAACAATACAACAGCCTTTGTCGTTGTCATACGCCTACTGCCTCTGCACCCCAAATATATTTATGCAATTGCAACTGCATTCGCACAGGTAAATGATCCTGAATAATCCATGCTGCCAAGTCTTGAGCAGTTAATGACCCCCAAGCACATGACATCAACACCGTACATTGCTGTGCTAAACCATACTTTGCCATGATACTTTTAGCCCAGTCGTAATCTTCCCGGTTGGTCAACACAAATTTAACTTCAGTGTTCGTGCTTAAACACTGCATGTTTTGCCAGCGGTTGCGCCCCACCTCACCACTTCCTGGTGTTTTAATATCAAGAATAATCGAAACTTGGCTTGGCACTGTTGCAATATCATGCGCGCCTGCTGTTTCCAATTGCACATATTGATACCGCTTTACCAAAGCATCCAATAAAGCAGAACAATGCTTTTGTGCCAATGGTTCACCCCCTGTCACCAAAGCCAAAGGTGTTTGCGGCTTAGGCAAAGCTTGAAGTATCTCATCTAAAGACTGTGTTTGCCCTGAATCCAAAGGAATCGCCTGCGGCGTATCACAATACACGCAGCGCAGTGGGCAACCCGCAAGGCGGATGAATGTGCATGGCATACCTGCCAAGGTACTTTCACCTTGAATACTTTGATAAACTTCGTGGATGCGAAGCAATTTCGCAGGTGTAGTGTTTATTTCACCACCTCAGGTGATTGAGGGGACAGCAGTTTGAGCTCCGCGCGCGCGCGTTCTGCTATACGCCCATCAGGATACGCTTTAATCACTCGCACCAATGCTTTCCTTGCCTTTTCTGGTTGTTTCATTGCCTTGTATACAGATGCGATTTTTAATAATGCCGCTGCATGCTTTGCGCTTTTCGGGTACTGGTTGGCAACAATACTGAAAGCCTCAAGAGCTTCAGGGTATCGAAGTAGTGCAACAAGACTCTCACCTAGCCAGTAATACGCTTGATCTGTATACTCACCATTCGGATGCGCTTTAATAACTTGAACAAACCTTGCTGAGGATTCATCATACCGACCACTCTTAAGTGCTAGATATGCGGCGGTATAAGCATTCTTTTCTTTTGCTTTATCCTGATCACTTGCGGCTGGTGCAGGCTTAGGCTTTGCAACAACAGGTTGGCTTGCAGCCAAGCTCAAAGCATCCAAGCGTTGGTTCAGCGAAGGCTTGGGGGTCACCTTAGATGCTTTTGCCTTGGGTTTCGTTGTTATCTGAGCCTCACTTGCTTTCTTTTGCACAGCTGCCTCAAGCACAACAAGCTTTGTCGCTTGTTCACGATTCTCTCGCTCTAAATCAACCACCCGCTGATCTAACTGTGCCACCTTTTCAGTGAGCTGCGCATAATTCACATGTGCGTCTTGAAGCGATTGAATAATTAATGGTTTATCCTTAGCCCATGGATCAGGTTCTGATTTTGTCGTCGCACACCCAGTCATCAACAACAAAGATAAAGCCACCGACACAGTCGATGGCTTTATATCAAAAGATAATAACGGCATGTCGTTATCTCTACTAAGAATAAAATTAGCGGTTTACAATGTCACCATGACGATTTTGTGCCCAACAAGCCTCACCAGACCGTGTACATACAGGGCGTTCTTCACCATAAGAAACAGTATCAATACGCGATGCAGCAACGCCATTACGCACAAGCACATCACGAACAGCCTTAGCTCGTTCTTCGCCCAAAGCCAAATTATATTCACGGCTACCACGCTCATCACAATGACCTTCAACAGTCACATTAACATCAGGATTGTTATTTAACCATTTGGCATAAGCTTTAATAATGGCTTCACCTGCAGCATCAACTTTTGCGCTATCAAAGGCAAAGTAAACAGAGTTGGTTGATGGCTTCATCGCTGCCGCACGAGCCGCTGCATCTGCCGCTGCTTTCGCTTCGGCATCCGCCTTTGCTTTTGTTGCCGCATCTTTTTCATCCTGTGCCATATCGCCTTTGACAATACTGCTTGTAAGAACAGTATCATCCTTTTTACTGCCACAACTGGCGAGAGCTAAACTTGCTGCAGCCAATGCAATTAAAGCGAGTTTTGAATATTTTTTTAATTCCATGGTATCCCCTTTCTTTTTACCTAAATCTGAATAATAAAGCAAATTGAACTATATATGGACTGAACTGTCCAGCTTTAACTTTCAAACCTAATCAAAATGCATATACAATATAAATAAAGTTTTTTGATCATATTGTGACATGCGTCATATTTGTGTAAGGTTGTCTTTGTAGCTTCCGTCACAATTGTTCAGATATACCATCACTACCACCTTTGGAAAGGTAAGAACATAAAAGGAGAGTTATAACCATGCTTAACAAAAAAAATATGTATTTGGGCTTAGGTATTGCGGCTTCATGCCTCGGTCTAACCACCCAAGCTATTGCTAAAGACTGGTATCCAGGACAACAACCTGCTATTTATAATAATGCTATCAGCTGTTCTGCATGTCACAGTGCCACGCCAGCCACAGAATACAATGCCAATACCACTTATGGTATATTGTTTGGCCAAGTATCCGATGATGATATACCTTCATCTATTACTAATGCTTATATTGCCTTAGAACGTTATGACATAGATCGTGATGGCTTTAGCAACGGTCAAGAGCTTAGGCAAGCATCTGGGCATTTTAATTATGCAACTGTAATTCCAACGCTAGCCGCAGTTGACAAAACTTCAGGCAATGTATCCGCGAAAGCAGCAAGTGCTGGGGCTGTCATGGCACTTACAGATACAGGAACCTCATTTGCAAACGATATGACCACCTTTGAAAGAACAACATCAGGCGTGCCTCTCACTACCACTGACTTTATGTTCAAGCATGGCGGCATGCAAACAGGGGCTACAGGCGTATTTTATGATGAAAATGGTGCTATTATACCCGCCAATACCGCTGATGGCGCATTTACACCAAACTTCATTCCTAATGATACAACACTTGATGGCAGTATGCGGGTCACAGTCAAAGATGATGGTGTATTCGACTTGTATTCACAAGCTGCGTTTATCCGTATCGCTAAAGCGCGTACACCTGCATTTACGCCAAAGGTTATCTCTAACACAATCAACCCTTATGTAAGTGTTGACGCAAAAATTAGCCCAACAGCAACTATCGATGCCAATGCCGTTATTGATGCCTATGCCATTGTTGACAGCTATGCAGTTATCGGGCCTTACGCCCAAATTGGTTCCTATGCATACATTGCCCCTAATGTCTCTGTCAATGGAACAGGCTCAGCAGCAAAAGCTATTGTTGACCCATACGTTGCGGTAACATCAAATATTACAACAGCTGGTACAACATCACTACCCAATGGTACAGGTTATGTGAAAGCAACCTTCTCCATCACGACCGCTGCACCAGTGATTCCAACAGTAACAGGAGAGACAAATGATGGTGGTGATAGCAATACTGGTGGTTTGCACTGCGTGACCACAGGCTTAAGTACACCAGCATTGATGTTCTTAGGCTTGTTTGCCGCAAGCTACTTCATTCGCCGTAAGCGCAGCTGATACCCGCGCGCTTCAACTCATAAAGGCTCTTGCAGACATGCAAGAGCCTTTTTTATGACAGCTCAGGTAGTTTCCAGCGCGGATTGGCATCCCAATCATTATGAATGGTTTGCCCGCGTTCAAAGCGCATAGCGCCCACATAAGCAATCATGGATGCGTTATCCGTGCAGTATTTTAAGCTAGGTACATAAAGCTTAATACCTTCTTGTTCAGACACCTTATCCAGCATGGTTCGCAGTGTTCGATTGGCAGCGACCCCACCTGCAATGACAAGGTTATTTATATTTTCAGCTTTACAAGCATTGATCGACTTCTTGGTCAACACATCGGCAATCGCAAGTTCAGTAGCCGCTGCCAAATCCGCTTTGGTTTGGGTATCAAAGTTGGCACACCCTTTAGCCGCGTATATCACGGCTGTTTTCAAGCCTGAAAAGCTGAAGTTAAAGTTGGGTTTATTCAACATGGGACGCGGAAGATTAAACACACTTGCATCACCATTTAACGCTAACTTGGCAATTTCAGGGCCGCCAGGATAAGGTAAACCCAGAACCCGAGCCGTCTTGTCAAAACATTCACCAGCCGCATCATCAATCGTTTGCCCCACCACTTGATATTGACCCAAACCATCCACCCGAATCAGCATGGTATGCCCGCCTGAGACCAGCAGCGACATAAACGGAAAAGCTGGCAAACCCTCGTCACTCAATCCTGGCGCAAACAAATGCCCTTCCATATGATGAATCGGCAACACAGGGATACTGTTCACCAAACCCACACTTCGCGCATATGTCACACCCACAAGCAGCGCGCCCATCAAACCAGGCCCTGCGGTGACGGCAATACCATCAATATCTTTCCAATCACAATCAGCTTCGTTTAACACTTGCGGAACAAGCGCAGGTAAGACCTTGAGATGTTCACGAGATGCCACTTCAGGCACCACACCGCCAAACTTGGCATGGGTTTCGATTTGTGATGCAATGTGTTCAGCAATAATACCATATTCAGCATCATAAATTGCCACAGCCGTTTCATCACATGATGATTCAATGCCCAGAATTCGCATCCATTCCCCTCTATTTTTATGCCAGCAGCGTAAAACTACCGCATAAAAAAAGGTTTATACACATTGAGCGTATAAACCTTTTTAGTTATGGCTCCCCGAGCAGGACTCGAACCTGCGACATACGGATTAACAGTCCGCCGTTCTACCGACTGAACTATCGGGGAATAGCGCGGCGAAACATAGGAACGCACCACCTTGTTGTCAACATCTAAATTACTATAAAACTAAGCAATTCAGGTATTCTAGCAATCACTTCCTCCAATAAACGCTCTCTAGGAGTCGGGTTACTCCTTGATAAGGGTCAAGCACTGGTTGGTTGCGCGATAGCACATAAAAAAACACCCCATGGAGCATTGGCTCAACATGGGGTGGTAAAATAAATCCTGGCATCGACCTACTCTCCCGTGGGGAACCCCACAGTACCATCGGCGCTGAGGCACTTCGCTTCTGAGTTCGGGATGGATTCAGGCGTTACTTCCTCGCTATGGACACCAGGAAACTGGTGAGATTGCGACTAAAGCGTTAAAGCTTTATCACAATCTAAACTTTGAATTTTGTTTATATGTAGCAGTACAATTTGTACTGTATTCCACTTGCGTTAAACGCAAGCGCTTTAAGGTTGCATGGTCAAGCCTCACGGGCAATTAGTACTGGTCAGCTCCATGCATTGCTGCACTTCCACACCCAGCCTATCAACCTGGTAGTCTTCCAGGACCCTTTAGAGAGCTT
>JALSGX010000002.1 GCA_026982535.1 Ghiorsea sp.
ATGTTGGTCACCCTATTTGGTTGTTGGGTTTAGGCACACATGATGGTGTAAAAGCTCATTTAGAAGTGCAAATTGGCAGTGGTGCACGTTTCCCACCCAACTTTGATACAAATGATGTGGTGTTAGATAATTGGGGCAGCTTTGATTTGGAATTTTTAGACTGTAATGCGGGCACATTTTCCTGGACTCCTGTTGCAGGTAATGGTTACACTGCAGGTCAAACTCCGATTGTACGACTAACCAATACAAAAGGCTTGAGTTGTAGTAATTACACGCCAGTAACCAGTGCCGTTGTCCAACAACCTTTTGATGGCAATAGCAGTTATAAGGTATTAGCTGCCAATGATTTGGGCATGCATTGTGCCGATATAGATGACCAAATATTTAGCATCTTACCGCCTTTTAATGTTGTTCATGCACAAGTTATCAAAATGGGCGATGCACCAACTTTAATGACACCTGCCAAAGACGCATCAATTTCAGTGGTTTATTCGGCAACAGCCAACAGCAATGATCCTGTTCTAGATGATAACAACCCGATCATGCCTGCTTTTCTAAATCCACCAATGAGTGCTTTAGAAAACACCGGCCGGGCGGCTCTTTCCATCAACTCAACTTCACAAAATGACTTAAATATTGGTTTGCTTAAAAGTAATTTTTGGGACAATAACCCCAACACCAACAATCCGATTGGTGCGGACAGTTACGACAACATATTTTTTGGCTTGCTTGACCCGAACAGCATTGTATTTGACATTGGCTTGCCCGTGCCTGAATCCATGCAATTACCCAATTGTTTAAGCAATCCATCAACTTGTAATTTTGAGCAACAATCCATGCCAGGAGTTTCTGATAAATACATCAACAACAGACCTAAACTCTTTAGGCGATTCGATAACGATGTCAATTTCTTTAGCAGTGTTCTCAACTCACCCTTGGGAAGCATAGTTCAACAAGCCAACTGGTGGTCTGCCGACGGCATTCCGATATTGCCTGTGGATGATGCGGGACGAAGTAATCCCTATCCATTGATGCGTATTCAAGCGAAGAAAAACGGTTCAATCCTTGCCAGTACCGATGTGGTCTTACCTGTGGCATCCGAAGCCGATTGCCAAAATTGCCATGCTCAAATGATTGACTGTGCCGATATGAGTTTAAGTGCACTTATTCAAACAGATGCCTGCAACGAATCCGCCATTTCACCTACATCAAAAACACATACATCCTTCAAAGTGGCAGGCATGGAAGAGGCACCGGGTTTAAATCCCGACCAACAATTATTAAATGCTGCAAAAATTAATATATTGCGCTTACATGACATTAAACATGGCGTCAATTACCCTCAAGGTTGGGGCAGTTGCGATGCAGCTAGCCAAGCCAACAATCCCGAAAATTGGAACGCCAACTGTTTAACCCAAAGAACCCCAATCCAATGCTCGCAATGCCATTATTCTCCTGCATTGGACTTGGCACAACTTGGACCCACCGATAGTGTTGATAACCAAGTTTTCCAAGTCAGTGTTGGCAAAAGTATGTCTTCTGTTATGCATAAATTCCATGGGCAATACACCGATTTATTTCCCGATATGCCTGCACCCAATAACCCTTTGAGAAAAAGCAGTGCCCTATCCAATGGTTTTCCCAATGCCCAAAGTGGACAATCGGTGGAACAATACGTCTTGCAAGAAACCTGCTACCAGTGCCATCCTGGCAAACGTGCCCAATGTTTACGCGGTGCGATGGCATCAGGCGGTGTCGTGTGCCAAGATTGCCACGGTGAAATGTCCGATGTTGGGCATGATTTTACCTCAGGCGGTAGTCGCGTGCCTTGGGCAAGTGAACCCAAATGCCAATCCTGCCACACCGGTGATGCGGTCAACAAAAACCACCCAGCTGGAGCTATTGTGGCTGCCGATGGCATACGTTTGATGCAAGCTTATACCACCGATGCCAACAATCCCATCCAGTCGCCCAACTCACGCTTTGCCGAAAATGAAAGCCTGTACCGTTTAAGTGGCAATAAAAATGGACAAAACTCTGACCAAGGACACGGAGGCATTATGTGTGAAGGCTGTCATGGCAGCACCCATGCCATTTGGCCGAATGAAAATGTCAATGCCAATGACAATGTTGCAGCCATTCAACTGCAAGGGCATACAGGCACAATAACCGAATGCCGAAGCTGCCATACTGAGTCCTTACGTTTAAGCCAGAAAGGTCCCCATGGTATGCATGATGTATCGCCCGTCAGCAATAATAATGGGCAAATTGACCCTGATTTAC
>JALSGX010000003.1 GCA_026982535.1 Ghiorsea sp.
CATACCAGACTCGCTTACACCGCATATTACAGTGTTTGCCGCCGATCATGGTGTAACAGATGAAGGTATATCAGCATTCCCCGCTACTGTGACCGCTGAAATGGTAAAAAACTTTGCCCATGGTGGTGCTGCTATTAATATTCTAGCTCAGCAAGCCAATGCCTCATTACGCATTGTTGATGTTGGCGTGCTACAAGATACCTCCTCCATTCAAGGCATCCAACAAGCCAAAGTGCAACAAGGAACGGCCAATATTTTATACAAGCCCGCCATGACCCATGCGGTGTGCCAAGCTGCTATACAGTCTGGAAGAGAAGAGGCAAAGCTTGCGATTCAACAAGGTGCCAATGTGCTTATTGCAGGCGATATGGGCATAGGCAACACCACCGCAAGTGCTGCTTTGATTTGCTTGTTTACAAAAAAAGAACCCGAAGATATTGTGGGTCATGGTACTGGCATTGATCACAACATGCGCCAGCACAAAGTGAATATCACCAAACAAATCATTCGCCGCATCTCTGCCGCAAACATACCACCAAAGCGTTATATCCAAGAAGCTGGTGGTTTGGAAATTGCGGCTATGGCTGGATTTTATGTGGAAGCAGCAGAGCAAGGTGTTCCCATTATCCTTGACGGTTTTATCGCAGCAGCAGCAGCGCTTGTCGCGCAAGCCATTGAACCCGAAAGCAACCAGTGGATGCTGGCAAGCCACCTCTCACACGAACAAGGGCACCAACATGCTTTAGCCGCATTAAAGCTGGATCCTTTGCTACACTTTCACCTACGACTAGGCGAAGGAAGTGGCGCTGCTCTTATTCTTCCCCTGCTGCAATCAGCCATTGCCCTCCATCAAAACATGGCAACATTCAACAGTGCTAAAGTTTCAGAAAAAACAATATAACCCTGCAAAAGCACACATCATTTTGACAACACCTCGTATAAACATTATTTTTCAATAATGAATCACATCCTTGGTCATACTCAAACATACGGGATTCTTGGAGATCCCGTAGCCCATTCATTATCGCCACTTTTCCAAAACTACTTCCTAGCACAAGCCAAGCTTGATGCTTGCTATATCCCCTTCTTGGTCAAACCCAAGCTGATTCAACAAGCCTTGCTTGGTTTACATGCGGCAAATATTCAAGGCTTGAACATCACCATACCCCACAAAGAGGCTATTCTTGATTGTGTTGATGCGGATAGCGATGCCACCACCATTGGTGCTGTAAACACGCTAAGAAGAACTGAGCATGGTTGGCAAGCAACCAATACCGACTGGATTGGTTTTTCCTCTGTTATGGAAGGTTTGCAAGTACAAGTATCTAATACACCTGTGCTTCTGTTTGGCGCAGGGGGGACCTCACGCGCTATTTTACATGCGCTGCACCACCAAGGTGCCAAACATGTCTTTCTCTGCAACCGCAACCAAGCCCGCGCACAACAATTGATTCAAGCATTAAAACGCTCGTACCCTGATATGAAAGTTTCTATCTTGGCATGGGAACAAACGCATGTTGCTTCCATTGTAAGCCAAAGCCAGTTGGTTATCAATAGCACAAGCATAGGACTCAATGACAACGATAGCTTCCCTTTTGAACTACCTGGGCAAGGTGTTGCCATTGATGCCGTTTATAAACCACATGGCAACACCGCATTTTGCCGTATAACTGGCAACCGCTACATCAGTACCGATGGCTTACCCATGTTAATTGCCCAAGGGGTTGCGTCCTTTGCCTACTGGTTTGAACCCTCCATCACAACAAACCCAAATATCTTGCCAGATACTCGCCTTGCTCTACAGTGGGTAGAACAGCAGCTAGGGCGCACCCCCATAGATATGCTTGGTTGGAGGACATGATATGAAAAAAACTCGGCTAGGGGATATCCTTCTACGCAAACATGTCATCGACAAAAAACAACTTGATGAAATCTATAAAGCCATGCGTATGCACGGCGAAACCCTCACCACAACTTTGGTAAAAATGGGGGTTTTTAGTGAAGATGAATTGGTGAAATTTATCAGCAAGAGTTTTGGGCGCCCTGCCATCACGCTTCTTCCCTTGGAAATTGATAAAAACCTCACCAATATCTCTGTTGACCTGATGCGTAAACACCAGGCTATTCCTGTTAAACGGAAAGGAAACAACATTACGCTTGCCGTAGCCGACCCCTATGATATCAACAGCCTAGATGAAATATCCTTTATCACTGGTTGTCAAGTTGATGTTGTGATTGTTCGTGAAAGTGAGCTTATCAGCAAGCTTGACGAGCTTACTGGCATGGGGCAAGGTCTAGAAGATGTCATGGCTGAAATGGGGGCAACGGATGTTGAAGTTGTCGAAACTGAAGATGCGCTAACTGATGGGGATATCCTTGCCTCTGCCAGCGAGGAGGCCCCTGTTGTTAAGCTCGTCAATCTCATTTTGCTGGATGCTATCAAGCGTGGTGCTTCAGATATCCACATTGAGCCTTATGAAAAAATCTTGCGTGTGCGCTACCGTATTGATGGCGTACTTCAAGAGATTATGCGCCCACCCATGAATATGCGTGATGCCATTGTCTCGCGCATTAAAATTCAATCTCGTTTAGATATTACAGAGCACCGTATTCCTCAAGATGGGCGCATGAAGCTACGCTTATCTAAGGCCAAAACAGTTGACTTCCGTGTTTCTGTGTTACCGACATTATTTGGTGAAAAAATTGTAATGCGGCTTTTGGACCAATCCAACCTTCAAACTGATTTAACCAAGCTTGGCTACGAAGAAAAAGACCTCGCACTATTCAAACATGCTATCAGCCTGCCTTATGGGATGGTTTTGGTAACAGGTCCAACCGGTTCGGGTAAAACAGTGAGCTTGTACTCGGCTGTAGCGGAGGTTAATGAGCCAGGCATCAATATCTGTACCGCAGAAGATCCCGTAGAGTTCAACTTTATGGGTATTAACCAAGTCAATGTAAATCCCGCCATTGGCATGGACTTTCCCGCAGCCTTAAAGTCTTTTCTTCGCCAAGACCCTGATGTCATACTGATTGGTGAAATTCGTGATTATGACACTGGAGCTATTGGTATTAAAGCCGCCCTAACTGGTCACTTGGTATTGGCAACACTACACACCAATGATGCACCATCGACCATGACACGATTGGTTAATATGGGTATTGAGTCTTTTCTGGTGGGCTCTGCTGTCAACCTTGTGACAGCCCAGCGCTTAGGTAGAAGGGTATGTTCCGCGTGTGCTGAGCCTGTCAAACTTGACCCTCACGCCTTGTTAGACGCTGGCTTAAAAAAAGATGATTTAGACACATTTACACCCATGCAAGGCAAGGGGTGCAGTGTTTGCAATGGTACAGGTTACAAAGGGCGTGTGGGGGTTTATCAAGTGATGCCCGTATCTGACAATATTCGCGATGCGGTTTACGCCGGTAAAAACTCCGATGAGATCAATGAAATTGCGATTAGTGAAGGTGTCAAAACCTTACGCATGGCAGCACTCAATAAGGTCAAAGAAGGCATTTTAACCTTGGAAGAATGCTTGAGAATAACAGTGGGGGACTAAACAGTGCCAGAGTTTATTTATACAGCTAAAACCAGGCAAGGCGCGAAAAAGCAAGGCAGCATTGAAGCTGTTAATAAGGAAGTTGCAACAGCCATACTACGGCGGCAAGGCTTGCTCGACCCCAAAGTCAAAAAGAAACCAATAGAAATTAAGATTGGTGGCGACCCTAAAGTGACAGAAAAAGACATCAGTATCTTCTTTAGGCAATTATCAACCATGATTAACGCGGGGCTCCCGCTCGTGCAATGCTTTGAGCTTCTCGAAAAAGGCACAACCCACAAAGGTCTATTAAAGTTGTTTGCTGAGATTCGTGAAAAATTAGAAAGTGGCTCACCTTTTGGTGAAACCCTGCGTGAGTTCCCTAAAGAGTTTGACAGACTGACATGCTCTTTGGTCGAAGCGGGCGAAAAAGGCGGCATATTGGATACTATCTTGCTACGCATTTGTGAATACAAAGAAAAGTCGCTCGCCTTAAAATCAAAGGTTAAATCAGCTATGGTTTACCCTACATCAATTTTGGTGATTGCTTTTATTGTTACAGCTATCTTGATGATTTTTGTTGTGCCTATTTTTGCTGAAATGTTTTCAGGGTTTGGTGCTGAACTTCCCGCACCAACCAAAATCGTCATGGCTATATCAGATGCCTTTGTAGCATATTGGTACCTTGTATTTGGTATGCCCATTGTGTTGGTTTATGCTATCAAGGCGATGTACAAAACACCTGCGGGTCGCTACCAACTGGATAAACTGCTTCTCAACCTTCCCGCTATTGGTGATGTACTTCGCAAAGGTGCTGTTGCCCGATTTACCCGAACTTTTTCAACCCTGAGTGCTGCGGGTGTTTCTGTTCTTGAGGCAATGGATACCGTTGCAGAAACATCAGGCAATGTCATTATTGAAGAGGCGGTCATCAATGCCAAAGACTCAATCAGCCAAGGGCAGTCCCTTAGCCAACCTTTGGAAGAAAGTGGGGTTTTCCCGATTATGGTCACACAAATGATTGGTATTGGTGAAGAAACAGGCGCAATGGAAGAAATGCTTGCTAAAATTGCCGACTTCTACGAAGAAGAAGTCGATACCGCTGTAGATAATATGACAGCGCTGATGGAACCAGCAATCATGGCATTCCTTGGTGTTGTGATTGGTGGGCTGGTTATTGCGATGTACTTGCCAATCTTTATGATGGCATCCGTTGTATAAGCGAAAAACATCACCATAAACCATGTCTGCTCAAACCTTGCAACACAACCGCTCCCTTTGGAAGCTGCTTATCGCCCGTAATATTACCGCAATTATTATACTCATTGTTTTTGCATGGTTTGAACAATATACAGGTCAGCATTACGCCACCTATGCGCTTGCATTATGGTTTGCTTTAACCACCTTACAAATCGTTCTGCTCAAGGTTCCTCAAGCATTATCGCTGCATACAATAATTCAGCTATGTTCTGATTTGATACTGCTTGGATTTATTGTATATGCAAGCAGCGGCTTGAATAGCCCTTTTATCTTCCTTCTTGGTCTGGTCGTGATTCTTGCAGGCTCACAAGCCAGTATATTATTAACACTTGGTATCACAACCCTTGCATCCATAACCTACTTGATTGCTGTATATGCTTCGCTTGATCATATTACAACTGAAATAACGCTCAAGATGTTATTGCAAACATCGTTGCTGCTTCTCACTGGTGGCATCATGGCAATCATTGCTAGGCGCCATGCCCAGCTCAAAGAAAGGGAACAACAAACATCCCAAGCACACAAGCAACTACAAGAGGTACACTGGCAAGTGCTGCAAGCCATGCAAGAAGGTATCGTCACATTACAACGCAACTTGCATATTCAAGCCTTTAACCCAGCCGCTGCAAAGCTGCTACGCTTGTCACCATCCCATATCCACACCCCACTACAAGATGTACTACAGTTACCAGAAAGTTTGATAGAGCACTCACAATGTGGCCAACCCCAAATCTCTCAACATGAAATCAGCTTTCATCAACTTCATTTGCTGCTCACACTCACGCCTTTGCATGATGACAAACATGCCACATGGCTGCTTACACTGGTTGATGTTACCCAAACAAGACAACTGGAGCGGCAGCTTGCAGAGCAAGATAAACTGGCATCCATAGGGCAAATGGCCGCCATGCTGGCGCATGAAATACGCAACCCCATGCAAACCATTGCGCAAGCTGCGGAACTAATGAGCCTAGAGCAGCCAAACAACCAACTTGAGCACCTTATTACCAGCGAAATAGCTCGTTTGAATCGTTTGGTTTCCAATATACTCGACTATGCGCACCCGCTTCACCCATCACCCAAAAATGTTCATATCAAGGATTTACTTCAATCTTCCATTCAACAAGCTGACTTGCAAAACACGCATCAAATCAGGCTTGAAGTTGAAAAAAATGCCAACATAAAGCTCGATCCCGACCATATTCGCCTTATTTTAGACAATCTTTTGCGCAATGCCATGCGTGCAAGCCCAGAGCCTGCAAGTATTACAGTGGTTTTCTCCCAAAATGCGGATAGCTGGCAACTCAAAGTTGCCGACAAAGGACCAGGCATCCCTGAACACATGCGTGACCACATCTTTCAACCCTTTACAACAGGACACCAAAAAGGCTCTGGGCTAGGCTTGGCAACAGTATGGCAAGTATGCCAAGCCAACCAATGGAAGGTATGGGTGGAAACATCCGACCAAACGGGTACATGCTTTATCGTGCAAGGCAAAGTAGCCGCAAGCACAGAAAAACGAGGAACATGAGATGGCAAAGATTTTATTGGTTGAAGATGAAGCGCATGTCCGCAACATTTTAAGCCTTTCTATTGCTTCATTTGGACATGAGGTAGTTGACTGTGATAGTGCAGAGCAAGCCAAACAACATATGCTCACGCAAAGCTTCGATATAGTGATTACTGACTTGCGCATGGATCAGGAAGACAGCGGGCTTGATGTGCTTAAGCAAGCCAAGCAGCTGCAGCCTCATGCCAATAGCCTGTTGTTAACCGCCTATGCGAGCACAGAAACTGCTGTTGAAGCCATGCGTGAAGGCGCGTTTGATTATATCACCAAGCCTGTATCACGCACTGAGCTGGGGGAAGTGATTGAGCAAGCGCTTTTAGCACGCAGCCAGCCTCAAGTAGAAACAAAACAACACCCCAAAACAACACCTGAAAATAACAACCTCATTGGCAACTCCTTGCCCATGCAGCGGATTCGCGATCGTTTAACCAGAGCCGCGAAAAAAGATTTTACCGTCTTGATTACAGGAGAATCAGGCACAGGAAAAGAGCTAGCCGCTCGCTTTGTACACCAGCTATCAGCTCGAGTACACCAACCTTTTATACCCGTGCATTGTGGCGCCATACCTGAAAACCTGTTTGAATCAGAGCTTTTTGGTTATGTTAAAGGGGCATTTACAGGTGCGAATCAAGATAAAATAGGCTTAATTGAAAGCGCCAATGGCGGCACACTATTTCTAGATGAAATAGGCGAGATGCCATTGCAAATACAAGTCAAGCTGCTTCGTGTGCTTCAGGACATGAAGGTTCGCCCTGTGGGCAGTGCGGAAGAAATCCAGGTTGATGTGCGTATCATTGCTGCCACCAACCGTGATTTGGAAGCAGAAGTTGCGGCTGGACAGTTTCGAGAAGACTTGTTCTACCGCTTAAATGTTATCCCTGTTTATATGCCTCCACTGCGCCAGCGCAGAGAGGATATTCCTGATATTGTGCGGGCTATTCTCAAGCGCCTTGGTTACGCCAACATCCACATCAGTCAATCTTGTATGCACGCATTAAGCAATCTACCACTTGCTGGTAATGTGCGAGAGCTAGAAAACACCTTACAGCGTATGCTTGCCCTTTCCGACAATGAAACCTTAGATGAAAGCACCTTATATGAGTTTACGACCACACACTCAGCCCCTTCTGCAATCACTTTGGAAAGCATAAAAAAAGATAATAAGACCCTGGATGAAGCCTTGGAACATATAGAAAAGCAGCTTGTCGCCCAAGCATTGGCAGAAACCAACCACAATGCTACCCAAGCTGCAAAATTGCTCGGTATCAGCTTTCGTTCCATGCGCTACCGCCTTGAAAAGCTTGGGCTGAAAGACAGCAAATGATAGACAGCCATCTCTTTTTTACCCTGTATATGGGTATTATTGGTTTACTTGTGGGCAGCTTTGCCAATGTGTGTGTTTACCGTATTCCCAGAGGTGAGTCGGTTGTGAAGCCACGAAGCAAATGTCCATCATGCAACACTGAAATCGCTTGGTATGATAATATCCCGGTTCTTTCTTGGTTATTACTAGGTCGCAAATGTCGCCATTGTAAAAAGCCTATTGCTTGGCGCTACCCTTTCTTGGAACTTACCATGGGGTTTGCTTGGGGTGTTATCGCATGGTTTTATCCTGCAACTGAAAACCCTGTACTCCTAGCCCAGGCTATCATCCTCTTTTCCCTGCTCTGGATACTCACGCTGATTGATATAGAAACATTTTTGCTACCCAATGCCCTGACATTCCCTGGCATTGCCATTGGGCTTCTTTTTTCATGGCAGCAGGGCTATATCCTTGATGCGCTGCTTGGCGCAATAGCGGGGTATGGCATTTTTTGGCTGGTTGCCAAGTTATTTTGGTTGGCAACTGGGCGCGAAGGTATGGGGCAAGGTGATTTCAAGCTTCTGGCTATGCTTGGCGCATTTATGGGCTGGCAAGCGCTACCCTTTATTATCATGCTTTCTTCAATCACCGGTGCAGTCATCGGCTCTTTAGCATTACTGCTGGCCAAAAAAGGTTTACGAGCAGAGATTCCCTATGGTCCTTATTTGGCAGCCGCTGGTATGATTTGGTTCTTTTGGGCAAAACCCATACTTCATTGGTATCAGGGCTTGATAGGTTTAGCGTGAAGTTTTATGGATTAACAGGCGGTATTGGCGCTGGAAAGTCAACTGTCGCTTCAATGTTTGCAAGGCAAGGTATTCCAGTTTTAGACTTGGACAAAGTTGGACATAAGCTTCTTCAAGAAGATGCAACACTACAACAGCAGTTGATGCTGGTCTTTGGTGATAATATTCTAGTCAACGGCAACATTGACCGCAAAACACTGGCTCATCAAGCCTTTCAATCCGAGAAACACACACAACAACTCAATCAAATCATGCACCCTGCTATTGTTCGATACGAAAAACAGTGGCGTAAAAGCGTCACTGCAAGATCCAAATCAACCTTCGCTATCATTGAAGCATCAGTATTGATTGAATCTGGTGGTGTAAGCCGAATGGATGCTTTGATTGTGGTACTTGCGAATAAGCATATTCGTCAGCAGCGTGTAGCCGAGCGTCAAAACTACGATGCTTTAACCTTTGATAACATCATCAAACAACAAACCAATGATGAGGTTAGGAAACAACAAGCTGATATGGTTATTGAAAATAATAAAGGTTTAACATGCCTAAAAGAGCAAGTTCTTCATCTTTATCAAAAACTAAACAACGGTTGACAATGAAGGGGGAAAGGGCTTGCCCCCTAACAGAATTTACAGCACTCTAGGGTCTTAATCTTGTCGCCTCGAGCGGAGTCGAGAGGTCTCAGGGGGTTCTCCACTTCGCTGCGCTACGGTCGAAATGACAAATGAACAAGCATAAAAAAAGGGAGCCCGAAGGCTCCCTTTCTCAAATACCATACAAGTTACCCTGTGAAGGAAAACTTAGAATACATATTCAAGCATAAGTGTGGTTTCAGTACCTGCTACTGCTTTACTAGTACCTTTAGCAGCTGTGTCTTTAACATTGATTTCAAGGTCAAGAACAACATTTTGTGCCAAGTCATACCAGCCACCAAGGATGACATTTGAGAAGTCACCAGTATTTGCATCATCAGATGTTGCAAAGTCATAACCCAAACGAACACCAGCAGCATGAGATAGACCAATGTTTACATAAGGCATAGCACCAGTGTAGTTAGTAGCGCCTACACCACCAACGATGATTGGCATGTAGAAGCCAATAGACATATCACCAACTTCACCTTGCATTTGAACATCCACTACAGCTTGAACATCAGCTTTTGCATTGGTTTGGTTAGTAGCTACTGGGTTCACAGGTGTTACGCTTGCATAAGTCACACCAATGATAGTGTCAAAGCCAGCAATATCCGCAAGATAAGCAGCACGCAAATATGGAGAATCCATCATTTCAACGCCACCATTACCCGCAGCATAACCACCAGCAGGCGTAATCAAACCAGCTGCAAAGTAGATAGAGTCAGCCATATAGCCATATACACCTAAACCAGTTGCGCCACCGTGAAGTACGCCACCACGAAGAGCTTGCGCACGCGTTTGAACACCACGAAGGTTACGAGAGATTGCATTGGAAGGATCATTGAAGATAGATGGTGCACCCAATGCATCAGTTGTACCTACTGCGATACCAATGATGCCTGAATCCAAATCCATCACATAGGCAAATTTACCACCAAGCATTTCACCAGAAATTACATCCCATTCTTGGAAGCCACCAGCATGTTCACTGATACGACCACCGAACAACAATGCAGACTCATCTGGCCATTGAACGCCAGTATCAGCAGTGCCTACCGCACCACCTTTAGGCAAATCGCCAGAACCACTTGAAATACGCGCTTTCGTTAATAGTGACGCATTGAAGAATGCAGGCAAAGACAAGTGATCATCTTCAAGCAAGTCTTGAGATGTATCGCGGAATGCGTTCATCCGGAATTCACGACCCATAGCGGCAAGGCGTGGAATGGTTTGGAAATGGCAGTTCAAGCAAGCAGCGCCAGTTTGGCGTGCAAATGCAGGCACAGCTTCAGAAGTTGTTGGTGCAACTGAAACAGAAGCAACAGCAGCAACAGCTAAAGAAGCAGCAGAAAGAATAATTTTCTTCATGTTTTTAACATCCTTTTTTTTATTTTTTTATTTGTCTTGAAGACAAACGATAAGCTTGCGTGTATCAATGTTGTGTAAGCACACAGCATCAACACATCACATGGCTCGGAAGCATGGAGTTGGCTCTGATATTCGTCAACCAAGCTATCAAGGATATGTGTATTTATGCCACATCACATATTTGGCATTTGACTTGTAACTCAGCCTCGAATTTTTTTGGTTTATGTTTAGGCTTGCGCCCATGTCTACCGTATCTTCTTCCTTTATTCTTGTTTTCAAAGGGCAACATGCCTTATCACCCTTTCGCCAACACAAGCTCTCTGCAAGCGCTCAATGTGATGTATCGGCGTCTTACATTTACATGATTGAATGCCGCCCTGATTGGTCTGATGATGACAAGCATCAATTGGACAAGCTGTTGGGATACACAACCCTGCCTTTTTGTGATAAACACGCTCTTCTTGTCACACCACGCATCGGCACCATTTCACCATGGTCTTCCAAAGCTACAGATATTGCCAACATCTGCGGCTTGGATGCGCTGATTCGCATTGAACGCGGCATGGTTTATCATATTGAGGGCAACCCTGATAACATCATACCCTTGATTCATGACCGAATGACTGAGTCTGTGTTGTTCAGCACCGATGATGTACATCAACTCTTCCAACACCAAACACCGAAGCCATTGGTTCGGATTGATATACACAATGGTGGTCGAAGCGCTTTGGAAGCTGCCAACACTGAGCTTGGGCTTGCTCTTGCAGATGATGAAATAGACTACCTGCTGGATAGCTTTCTGACATTAAAGCGCAACCCAACTGATGCTGAATTGATGATGTTTGCCCAAGCCAACTCTGAACATTGTCGCCATAAAATATTCAATGCTGATTGGCGTATTGATGGCAACAATAGCGATATATCCTTGTTTGGCATGATTCGACATACACACAACACCTCACCTGAGGGCACAATTGTGGCTTATGCTGATAACGCATCCATTATTAAAGGCTTTAAAAGCAAACGCTTCTACCCTGATAGCGACAAAGTGTATCACATCCATGATGATACCACCCATATCTTGATGAAAGTAGAAACCCACAACCATCCCACTGCTATTTCACCTTTTGCCGGTGCTGCCACAGGCTCAGGTGGTGAAATCCGTGACGAAGGCGCAACAGGCATAGGAGCCAAACCCAAGGCTGGTCTATGTGGGTTCACAGTGTCCAACTTGCAAATCCCAGGCTTCAAGCAACCTTGGGAAAAAGATCATGGAAAGCCTAATCGTATATCCTCAGCATTGGATATCATGATTGATGGTCCTATAGGTTCAGCTGCGTTCAACAATGAATTTGGCCGCCCCAATATCAATGGTTACTTCAGAACCTATGAGCAAGAGGTTGATGATGAAATCAAGGGTTACCACAAGCCTATTATGCTGGCAGGTGGCGTGGGCAACATTGATGCAAGGCATGTGGCGAAAGATGATGTGCCTGCAGGTTCATTGATTATCCAACTCGGTGGTCCTGCCATGTTGATTGGCTTGGGTGGCGGTGCGGCTTCCAGCATGGATACAGGCGCCAACGCTGAAAACCTCGATTTTGATTCAGTACAACGGGGCAATCCTGAAATGGAACGCCGTTGCCAAGAAGTGCTCGACCGTTGCTGGCAGTTGGGTGATGATAACCCTATCTTATTTATTCATGATATTGGTGCGGGTGGGCTTTCCAATGCTGTACCAGAGCTAATTCATGATGCAGGGCGAGGTGGTCAATTCGACTTGCGTCAAGTGCACAACATGGAATCTGGCATGAGCCCTATGCAAATTTGGTGCAATGAAGCCCAAGAACGCTATGTACTTGCTATTGCACCTGAATCTCTGGAAACTTTTACCGCTATATGTAAGCGAGAGCGTTGTTTGTTTGCGGTACTTGGCAAAGCAACCCATGATGGTCATCTGCGCGTTGAAGATTCACTGCTGGGTGACCCCCCAGTCGATTTGCCTTTGGAAATACTGCTGGGCAAACCACCTAAAATGCTGCGTAATGCCACACACCGTACCATCAAACCAACACCTCTGCCCGCCCATATCAATATTAAAGAGGCCGCATTTAGAATATTGCGCTTACCCTCGGTTGCCAGTAAGGAGTTCCTTATCACCATTGGCGACAGAACAGTGACAGGTCTGGTCGCAAGAGACCAAATGGTTGGTCCATGGCAAGTGCCCGTATCTGATGTTGCGGTCACAGCTACTGATTTCAGCAACTATACGGGTGAAGCCATGGCAATGGGCGAACGAACACCCATCGCAATACTGGATGCGCCTGCATCAGGGCGCATGGCGGTGGGCGAAGCTTTAACCAATATTGCAGCAGCAAACATTAAGAACATAAGTGACATCAAGCTATCTGCCAACTGGATGGCAGCCTGTGGACATGATGGTGAAGATGCCGCATTGTATGACACAGTTCGCGCTGTGGGCATGGAATTATGCCCTGCATTGGGTATCTCCATCCCCGTAGGCAAAGACTCTTTGTCCATGAAATCTTCATGGATAGATGATGAAGGTGAAAAACAAGTCGTTTCACCTGTATCGTTGATTGTATCCGCATTCTCACCTGTATGCGATATTCGTAAAACATTAACGCCGCAACTACGCACAGAACACAATGAAACAGACTTGATACTGATTGATCTGGGGCAAGGCAAAAATCGCTTGGGAGGCTCATGTTTGGCACAAGTCTATGCCTCCACAGGCACTACAACACCAGACCTTGATGACCCAAGCATGTTGATTAACTTTTTTAATAGCATACAAAGCTTAAATAATAATAAGCTGCTTCTTGCCTATCACGACCGTTCAGATGGTGGCTTGTTCACAACACTAGCAGAAATGGCATTTGCAGGGCGCGTTGGATTAAATATTAACCTCGATAACTTGGGTAGCGACGCACTATCCATTTTGTTTAATGAAGAGCTAGGAGCTGTACTACAAATCAAGCGTAGTCATCGTCAACAGGTTTTTGACCTGCTGCATCAACATAGGCTGAGCCATGTTTCACACATTATCGGCAGCACCAATGATGATATGCAGCTTCATCTTATGTTGAATGAACAAACCATTTTGAATGAACATATTTTAGTCTTACAGCAAGCATGGAGTGAAACATCATGCAAACTTGCCAGCTTGCGAGACAACCCTGAATGCGCGCAGCAAGCTTTTGCCGCCATCACCAACCCTGATGATCACGGCCTGTTTGCTGATTTAACTTATAATGTATCTGAGGATATTACCGCGCCATTTATTCATACCACACGCCCTCAAATAGCAGTATTGCGTGAACAAGGGGTGAACGGACAAGTTGAAATGGCGGCGGCTTTTGATAAAGCGGGCTTTACATCTGTTGATGTACATATGTCTGATTTGATTGAAGGGCATGTTTCCTTGGCCAACTTCCAAGGCTTGGTCGCTTGCGGCGGCTTCTCCTTTGGTGATGTCCTAGGGGCAGGGCGTGGTTGGGCAAGTTCAATTCAATTCAACCCTAGAGCTGCTGATGAGTTTCAAGCCTTTTTTCATCGTGACAACTCTTTTGCCTTGGGTGTGTGTAATGGTTGCCAAATGATGAGCCAGCTCAAAACCATGATTCCTGGCGCAGAGCATTGGCCAACTTTTGAACGCAATGTTTCCGAGCAATTTGAAGCCAGGTTATTGATGGTTGAAGTGTTAGACTCTCCATCAATTTTCACACAAGGTATGGAAGGCTCCAAATTGCCACTGGTGGTGGCGCATGGTGAAGGAAAAGCAACATTTAAGGATACCCAACAACAAGACAAAGTATCCGCATACCTGCGCTATATTGATGCCAATGGTAACCCTGCAAACACTTACCCTGCAAACCCCAATGGATCCCCAGGGGGGCTAACCGCATTCACCAATCATGATGGTCGCTTTAATATCATGATGCCACACCCTGAGCGACTGTTTAGGAATTGTCAGTTTTCATATTATCCAGAACGCCAACATGAAGAAGGCGCATGGCTTCGCATGTTCCAAAATGCACGGGTTTGGTTGAATTAGATTAAACTCAAAAAGTCATAAACTATTGATATATCAATATCATCTCATATTTTATGTTGCATTGGCTGCAAGGTTTTAGGCGATTTTTCTGCAAAATGCTTGCACATGATTTGAGGTTTGTAGCATTGATGCTATAGGATTAGGATAGGAAGTGAGGCTTTAGCCTCGCCTTCATTTAGGCAAAAGCGACGCCTGAGCAAGCACCTTGGAGGGTAGCCTTGCTTCCTATAAAAAAATAATCTCAACCAAGCATGTGCAAACCCTTTGCGTCAGATCAAATAGCCCCCGTTGCTCTTCATACACTTAAAAGCATGGCATGATTTCAATATATCAACAGCTTACGACTTGATATAAAACTGCAACTTAATATCTGCCAACTCAATAATATCACCATCCTTGAGAACACGCGGATGGTCTGCAATAGACTCTCCATTAACTTTGGTTTTACTCATGCCTTCAAGGTGCGTAATATGATACCCTGTAGGGCGCCGCGTAAATACAGCAGCTTGCTTGCCAACCAGCAAACCTGGTACCCTAATTTTACAGTTTTTGCCTTTACCCATACTGGTTAGCGAAGCCTTAAGCTCTACACTTTTACCCATTAAAGGACCTGATAAATACTGAACACCACCCAATACCATTTCAGGCTTTGCAGTAGCACTCGCACCCCCCTTTTCCAACAACTCCTCACGCGCTGATGAACTGATAATCATGGTTTTGTCCATCTCACCCTCTTCAGCTTCTACTTGCTTCTGACCCGCTTCAGGGCATGAAAAGGTCAAAGTATGCTTACCCACTGTAACAACATCACCATGACTTAAAACATGCTTGGTCACACCCTTACCATTGACTTGTGTACCATTGGTGCTTCCGAGATCTTCTAGAATAACTTTATTGCCAATTTTTAATATACGCGCATGGCGACCGCTGACAGCAAGGTTGTCAATATGAATGGTGTTGCCTTCCTTGCGCCCAATGGTTGTCTCTTCTTGGGTTAGTTCATATTCAGCTATCACTGTATCTTTGAACTTCAAAATAAGTTTACAACTCATTCTATTTACCTCCAAACAAGCGTGAGAAGAAGCCTTTACGCCTAGAAAAAGCACCGTTCACTCGTATCAGTATTACAGATATATTATCTGGTCCGCCAGCATCATTTGCCAAGCCTATCAAGGCTTGCGCACATTTCTTAAAGTCTTTGCTATGTTCAATCAAGGTCAAACGAATCGCCTCATCTGGCACTACATCCGTCAACCCATCTGAGCACATCATATAAATATCACCCACCAGAGCGATATCTTCCACAACATCAGCTTCAACATCTTGCTCAACACCCAATGCCCGTGTCACCAGATTCTTAATCGATGAATTGCGAGCATCTTCCGCTGTGAGCAAACCTCTTCGTACCTGCTCCTGAATCAAGGAATGGTCTTCCGTAATATGTGACAAATACTCATTGCGCAATAAGTACATACGCGAGTCACCCACATGTGTGACAGCCACCCTATCTCCATAAAACACTGCTGTAACCAATGTTGTCCCCATACCTGAACACTCAGGGTTTGCTTGCGCAGCTTCAATAATCGCATTGTTGGCTGTCACTACTGCATGGCGCGCTATCAGAGCCTCTTTGGAAAATCCTGTCTCATCATCAATTTCACCAACACCAATATGTTTAAGCTCATCTTTAACCAAGCGCATCACCAAATCCACAGCCATTGCGCTGGCAACTTCGCCCGCATTGTGACCACCCATGCCATCAGCAAGAACTGCTATACCATGTGATACATCTATGCCAACACAATCTTCATTGTGGTCTCGTTTCACACCCACATCTGTGACAGCAATCATCTCTAATGCGCTCATTGCTTACCTTCCTTTGCAGACATAACTTTCAAGCTGGCAATAATTCCGCGAACCACTGCGGCACCATTGGGCAACCGCTTCTCAACATCCTTAACCAGCATAGCATCAATCAGCTTGCTCACCTCTTCAGGCAAGCTGGGGTCATACTCGCGTATATCAGGGTGTGGCTCATTAGCAATTTGGAACAACAGTGTTGCCATAGAATCTCCCTTAAATGGGCGTACACCCACCAGCATTTCATAAAGCATCACACCCAAAGAAAAAATATCCGAACGACCATCAACATGTTTACCTGATAACTGTTCTGGCGACATATAGGATGGTGTCCCTAAAACCACGCCTGTTTTGGTTTTGCTTGAAGCTGTAATTCGCGCAATACCAAAGTCGGTCACCTTAATGGTTTTATTCTTCAGCAACATAATATTTGCAGGCTTGATGTCTCTATGCACCACATGCTGCTGACTTGCATAATGCAAGGCTTCAGCAACTTTGCCTACAATTTTAAGTGTCGCCATTGGTGGCAACAACTTTCCTTTTTTGGTATAAGGTGCTAAATCTGTACCATCCAAATATTCCATGGCTATATATGCCAGATCATGCTCTTCGCCAGCATCATACATGGTTACAATATTGGGGTGATTCAACATACCCGCTGTCTCAGCTTCACGGAAAAACCTGTCTTTAACCTCTTGTAGCTCATCACCCTCAAACTCTTGGGAAAGCGCCATGGTTTTGATGGCAACCTCACGGTTGATTGTGGGGTCGCGCCCAAGATAAACCACACCCATTGCTCCTTTGCCAAGCTCTTTGATGATTTCATAGCGGCCCAGCGTGGGCTTCGTGCTACCTGTGAGCAAGAGTGTTCCCATGCCGCCACCAGCGCTGCCAAACACCATAGACTCTCCAGCATCTTTAGCACGCTGCATACGCTGCTCAACATCTTTGAACTTCGGGTTGGCTTCCATGATATATTCATAGACTGCCGTTGCCTTGTTGAATTGACGCTTGCGCTCGAAATCAAGAGCCAGCGTATATAAGCCTTCAAGAATATCACCTGTTGGCGGGCATTTACGGAATTTATCAAATGCCATATCCAGCATACCCTGGCTTTGAAAAGAAAGCGCTAACATTTTATTCGTTTCAGCAGATTCAGAAGATATTTTTTCTCTATCTTCTTCACTAGCAAAGAAGTGTTTGGTTGTCAAAACCACATGGCCAACCAACAACAAACTTGCCGCACCCATCACCTGCACCCACAAGCCACTGTCAACAATCAATATAAACCCAGTACCTACAATCAGGATAAGCAGAAGCAGTGAAACAACCGTAGAAACAACTGCGCTTAAGCGTGGAAGCAGAAGTACAAGGTATAAGCCAACCAATATAAACAAACCAAGCTCTGCCATACTCGCCCATTCAGGCGAACTAATAAAGCCTTCGTTGAGGATGCTTTCAATAACATTGGCATGGTAATCAATCGCAGGCATCGCACTGGATACCGGTGTCAAATATGTGCTTCCAATACCTGTTGCTGTTACCCCAATCAATACGATTTTATCTTTGAACAAGTGGAGAGGAATCTTGCCTGACTGTACATCATAAAAAGGAAAGTGTGTAAAACTATTGGATACATCACCAGAGCTTCCCGCATAAAACTTGGGAAATATCTTCATTTGTCTGTCTGTAGTAATAGTCAGCGCACCAAGCTCCACACTCGATCCAATATTGATGCGGATGTCATCCATGGTTAAATTCAAATCATGTGCGATCATCGCTAACGACATCGACGGGTAAAACTGCCCATAGTATTCAACAATGAGAGGCTCTGAGCGTAAAACACCATCTTCACTGGGTGACACATTAAGATATCCCATGCCTGCAGAAGCCATTGCCAACTCATCAAAAGGGTATGATATGTGAATTGCGCTCAACGGTGGGGCTGTACTATCCACTTCCCCAATATTATTGATACTCATACGCTCAACATAATCAGGCAGCTTGGCATCAGGGCGCCCCAATGGCTCACCTGCTTCATAAAACATGGGCATAAACACATTGCCCGCCTCGAAAGTTGCTTGGGTTAAACGCATATCACCATTAGTGGTCAGCATTTCCGCTGCAATAGCATCAGCCTCAGCAAACTTCTTGTCTGCTTCGACAATTTTTTGTTCTGCAATTTCTGAATTGCCCTGAGCATTCAACGCTTCTGCTTCAGCCAACAGCTTTTCTCCTTGCTCTTGAAGCAGATTCAGAAGCTGCTCGGCTGAGCTTGTATCCTGACCCGACTCTTTCTCGCTGTAAAATATATCAACACCTATAAGCCTGGCACCAGATTGACTCAATTGCGTAATCATATCTGCCATGATACTTCGTGGCCAAGGCCAACGCCCAATCAACTCAATGGAAGCATCATCAATATCAAGAATAACAATTCTATCACTTGCTGGATCAACACCACTGGATACGCCAGCATCATACATGGCAAACTCCAAGTTCTTAAGCAGTGATGAACCACTCATATACGCAAAAAGAAAAAGCAGTGTTAACACTAAACTCAAAAACCAATCTGCTTTCCAAAAACTTTTGATCACAATCCCAACCCTCTTGACATTAACAGTACTTGGCGTACCAAGTGCCTACAATAGCCTAAAAATGAAACTAAGCCAAATCCTCCCGCTTTTTCAACCGACCTATTTTCGCCAAAACTCAGGGATTAACAGCACAAAAAATGTGAAAATTTCCAATCGGCCTAAAATCATGCCAAACATCAACACAACTTTTGCCATATCTGGTAGCGAGGCATAAGTGGATGCTGGGCCTACATCACCAAACCCTGGACCTGTATTGGTAATGGCCGCTGCCGCGGCAGATATTGCTGTCATCATATCCACACCAGTCATAGCAACCAGTCCGGCAATCACAGCAAAGCATACCATATATAACACAAAAAATCCCCATAATGCCTGTACAACAGGTCCCTGTACACTGTGTTTACCAATTTTAACATGGATAACCGCATGCGGGTGAATGAGCCTTCTAACTTCACGCATACCTTGACGAAACAACAATAAGACGCGAACAACTTTCATGCCTCCACCGGTAGAGCCAGCACATGCGCCCACAAACATGGCCATGAGCAGTAACATCGTAGCCCCTGGCGGCCACATGGCATAATCACTGACAGCAAAGCCTGTTGTCGTCGCAACTGCGACCGTATTGAATATCACTTCATCCCATGTGCCTTGACCTGAAATAAAAGTGATCATTCCAACCAAAAAAATCAATATGAACAACCACTTAATATAGGTTATAAACTCTTCATCACGCCAATAGGTTGATATGGTGAACCCCTTGCGAAGCGCAACAAAATGCAGTGTGAAATTAATCCCCGCAACTAACATAAACACAACAATCAAACCACGAATGAGCAAGGAGTCATAATGCCCAATACTGGCGTCATGGGTAGAAAAACCACCAATAGCTACCGTAGTCATGGCATGGTTAATTGCTTCAAACAAGCCCATACCTGCAAGCCAAAGCGCAACACCCGTGACAACAGTAATACCAAGGTATATAAACCATAAAACTTTAGCTGTTTCTGTTACCCGTGAAGTTAGCTTATCTTTCACTGGTCCAGGTGTTTCTGCACGAAAAAGCTGCATACCACCCACACCTAAAAGTGGCATTACGGCTACTGCTAACACAATAATACCCATGCCACCAAGCCATTCTTGCATCGAACGCCAAAACAAAATGGCACGCGGCATATTATCTAGCCCCGTTAAAATGGTTGCCCCCGTTGTGGTCAAACCTGATGTGGACTCAAACAAGGCATCAATCAGTGAAGCCGTCACTCCCGTAGTTAAAAAAGGCGCAGAACCAAGCAGTGAAAGCACAACCCAGGCTAAGGCTACAATAAGAAAACCATCCTTATGGCTGAGTTGTGAAGGCGCTTCACCTGCCCAAGTCATCAGCGCCACACCAAATATCGCAACCAGCAAACCTGCCAATACAAACTCGCCAGCATGACCCGATTGATAATACAACGCAACCAACGCAGGCACAAACATGCCCACAGCAAACAGCACAATTAATGCGCCCAGTGTCCAAACAACGCCTTTAATATGCACAGAGTAAAAGAATCACCCTAAAAAAACTCGAGCCGTACTTCAAACAAGGCTTCAATCTCACGAATCGACTCAGCGCGTGATACCAATACAACATGGTCATTGGCAATGATTTGCGTATCCCCATCTGGGATAATGACTTCCTCTCCCCGTACAATCGCACCAATCACCGTTTCTTTCGGTAACTTCAACGCCTTTAATGGCGCATCCAGTACTGAAGCTGTTTCCAAGGCTTCTGCCTCAATCACTTCCAAACTTCCATCACCCAAAGGTGACATCCCTAAAATACGACCTTTGCGAACATGGCGCAAAATGGATGCCGCAGTCGTAAAGCGTGGGGAAACAATCACATCCAAACCAATTTCCCGAACCAAATCAGAGTATATGGATCGGTTGACCAAAGTCACAACATGCGGAACCTTATATTTGCGCGCAATCAAGCTGCTGAGAATATTGGTTTCATCATCATTGGTCAGCGCCAAGAAATCATCCATACTAGCAATGGCTTCTTCTTCAAGCAGGTCTCTATCCAAAGCATCGCCATGCAGCACAACAGTCGATGATAAGTGATCAGCAATCCATGAGGCACGCTCTTCATTGTGTTCAACCATTTTAATGGCAACACCCATCTTCTCCAGCGCTTGCGCCACAGCAAAGCCCACATTCCCGCCGCCAACAAGCATCACATGACGCTGCACTTTGTTTTGCCTTTTGTACCCTTCCAGCAACTCAACCACATCTTCCACCTGAGTGCTGCTCACTGCCAAATACACACTATCGCCAGCAAGCAATACAGTGTCTGAAGTCGGCACTTTCCATTTGCGATTATGCTCATGAGCAACCACATAAACACGCCTTCCACCCATCACTTCAGCAATTTCTTCAAGTGCCAAACCTGCCAATAAGCTTTTCGGGCGAATCATCATACCAAGCAATTGAACCTTATCATCAGCAAAACCCTGTGCATCCATAGCTGATGCCACCTGGTAGCGTTTGACAATGGCTTTTGCAGCTTCATGTTCTGGTGAAATGATAAGGTCAATTGGCAACTCATCCCGCCCAAAGAGTTTTGCATTGTTTGCAAAATCAGGCTCACGGATACGCGCCATTTTCATGGTCACCTTAAACAAGGAGTGTGCCACCTGGCAGGCAAGCATATTGGTTTCATCACTTGCTGTTGCTGCAATCAACAAGTCAGCATTTTCTGCGCCCGCGCTTTCCAAAACAGATGGGTGAGCCGCATTACCTAAAACAGTTCGTACATCCATTGTGTCAGAAACGCGCTGAATTCTCTCTTTATCCGAGTCAACCACGGCAACATTATGCCCCTCTGCCGCCAATCGTAATGCAATGTGAAAGCCAACCTCACCCGCGCCCAAAACAAGAACATTCATGACTGATTTGGTGTTAATCCATGTGATTTGATTTTTCGGTGCAATTGACTTCGCTCCATACCAATATCTGCAGCTGTTCTACTGATATTCCAATTATTTTTATTCAAATGATGTAAGATATAGCTTCGCTCAAACTGCTTTCGTGCATCATGAAAGCCATCTTGCAACACCTTGTCATCTGGCACCGCGGAAAAGGAAGCCATGGGCTTGATGTTTGTATCTAGGGGCAGCATGGTCTCCAGCGTAAACATTTGACCTGGCGCCAACAAGTGACACCGTTCCACATAATTCCTTAATTCTCGCACATTGCCAGGCCAACTGTATGCTTGAAGCACCTGAATCACTTCCGGGGTAAACCGTACGGGGCTACCACCAAGCTGCGCAACCTGCTCATCCACCAGCATATCCAGCAACTGTGGAATATCTTGCGCTCTTGCTTGCAGGTTGGGTAAAGCCAGCACCTCAACTTGAAACTGTGAAAACATTGCTTTTAGTATTGGGGACTTTTGCATCAGCTCTGCCTTGCCAAACCTTGAAGCAAAAAGTATACGCACATCACATGCCGTAAAACTTGGATTACCCAATCGCTTCAGCCTGTGCTCTTGCATCACTTGGTATATTTTTTTCTGAACAGGTATTGGAATATCAGCAACTTCTTCGATATATAATGTGCCTTGATGCGCTGCTTCTAAGCGTCCTCTTGTTGCCTGAAGCGCGCCTAGAAAGGCTCCCCGCTCATAACCAAACAGCGTTGCTTCAATCTCTTGCTCACTTAAGCCTAATGCCTTAAAACGAACAAAAGTTGCCTGAGCGCGTGAAGATTGATCATGAAGTATGCGTGCCGCAATGGATTTACCGACACCATGCTCACCCAACAGCAATACATGTTGCCGTGTATGTTTAAGCTTATCCAACTTCTTACGCACTGCGACTACAGCCCTGCTCGTACCAACCAACTGAGGAGAAACCTTTTTGGAGGCAACCTTCAAATCTTCATTTTCAATCTCAAGCTTTCTTTTTTCAACAGCGTTACGCAATGTTATCAATAATTTATCCAAGGAAAATGGTTTTTCAATAAAATCAAAAGCTCCCTGCTTGGTCGCCTTGACTGCCGTGTCAATCGTAGCGTGTCCCGACATCATAATAACTGGCACATCAGCATTGATTTGTTTCAACCGCATCATCGTTTCCAACCCATCAATACCTGGCATCCAAATATCTAAAAATACACAATCCGCGGGACTTTTACGAAACCTCGCCACAGCTTCTTCCCCCGAAGCTGCTGTATGCACCAAGTAACCCTCATCCTCAAACAGACCACTTAAAGACTCACGAATAGGCTGCTCATCATCAACTACCAGGATTTGAATCGTCAAGTTCCCCTCCCTTGGTACGCAATTTCACATTCGGAAGCCATATACAAAAGCGTGTTGGCGATGATGCGGAAAGCAATTGCAATTGTCCATGATGCTCTTCTGAAATCCGTTGCGCAATAGCCAACCCCAGCCCACTTCCCTCTGCTTTGGTTGAAAAATAAGGCTCAAATATATGTTCCTTAATATTTTCATCAATTCCAGCACCATCATCTTGAACATAAAACCTAATTTGCTCATCTGTCATTTCAACATATACGCGAACATGCGCCTTGGTTGCCAATGCATTATCAATCAAGTTAATCAAAACCTGACGAATTTGATCAGGGTCGCAATACACCTCCCCCCTGGGCATGCCCTCAAAGGTTAATTGGGAGTAAGGGCTATACAACTCCTCTAACTCTTGAAGTAAACTTGCTATGGAAACAAGCTCCATCTTCGGCTTGGGCAGTGTCGCAAGGTTTGAAAAATCTGCCAGCAACCGTTGCAGTCGCTCCACTTGGTTAATCACCGCATCCGTGCAAGTATCAAAGACTCTAACATCATCAACTTGCTCTCGAAACCTCCGTTTGACACGCTCCGTAGAAAGTTTAATCGGGGTAAGTGGATTTTTGATTTCATGTGCCAACCTTTGTGCCACTTCTGCCCATGCTCTATGCCTCTGAGCCTCCGCTAGTTGAGTAATATCATCAAATACAAGCAGCCAGCCAGAAAACACATCATCTTCACTCCCCAGCAAAGTCCCTCTAGCTAAAATTTTAACGCTTTGTAAATGATGTGTAATCACCAGCTCTTGTTGCAAATCATCCAATGCTTGCGTTTGCAAAGTTTCAAAAAAAGAAAGAACAGGCTTAAGGTGAGCCTCAGAAAAATCATAAATCGATGTTTTATCACCCTTGTGTTCAGACAGCATCAACAATGCTTTACATGTCTCATTCATCAGGCGAATATCACCAGATGCGTCCAGCAAAATAACACCACTATACAAGTTTGCCAAAAGGTTTTCCAAAACATACTGGCGTTGCCTGCTGCTGACTAAAGCGTTGGTCAGTTCATGTTGGGTTGCCGTGAGTGTATCCATATTATATTTTAACTGGGCAATCATGCTGTTAAACGAGGCTGCTAAAGATGCCAGTTCATCCTTGCTATCCACCGCCACCAAGACATCGAAATTGCCCGACTTGACTTTCTCCAATGCTGTTGCCAGCTCTTCGACTGGTGCAGTCAACCTGCGGGCAAAAACAAGTGCTAACATACCAGCCACACAAACAATCAAGGTCATGGCAATCATTAATGTGTGCATAAATGTTTTTTGAATGCCCTGCCTGTGTCTATCCAGTTCACGGTATGAGCGATAATCCGCCTCAATACTACGCGCGCTGCTGATAATCTCTGATGGTAGCTTCACTTCCGCACGCAAAATCCCTATAAGCCTACGCTGTGAATACAATGGAAGGTAGCCCACAACATATTCACCGTCTTCTCTTGCCCAGTGGTCAACCGTGTAGCGACCCAATGCTATACTTAAGCGACCTGCGCTGGTAATGGGTTTTGTTTCCATGCTTTGTAGCGCATCAGCATGTTCGGGCTGCTTATGAACGGAGGCAATCAAGCGCTCTGATGCATCAAATAGCTCAAGCCTATCCCAGTCATACTTATGCAGTAGCTTTTCCATATACTGATTGAGCACCAAAGCTCCCCATGGTGTTACCTCTAAAGCAGGAAAGTTATCATCACGAATCACCTGTTTCAGGGAGTGCTCCATATCAGCTTCGATATCAGCATAAAAACCTTGGGCAAGGCTCATCGCTTTATCCAACAAGTTATCCACGCGCACATCAAACCAAACATCCAAACCCTTGGTTATCACTTGATTTGCGGTAATTTGCAGAATGGTTGAAGGAACAAGCACCATCAGCACCATGATAGTGACCAGCTTGGTTCTTAAATGAAGACCAACACTTGTTCCTTTGGAAACAAAGTTACGAATGCCAAAAACAAAAGCCGCAAGCGCAAGCGCAAGCAGCAAGCCCACATTAACCCAATTGAGATAAGAAGATCCAAAATAATCATGCGTCGGCCAAACATAGTACATGAGCACAGAAAGGAACAAAACAACCACAAATGGCAAAAAGCGAACCCATTGCGTTAACCACTGTATATCGCCAACCATAAAGTTTTCTCTATTCATCTATACGCTGCTGTTTTGTCGCATCAATGTGTAAGGGAACACTTCCCATATCAAAACCAGCATTTGAAAAAAGAGACAGCCAGCTTTCATGTTCACCTTCACCCTCATAGATAAACAGATGCACATCCAGTGTGTAAGTATTGGATGGCTCCAAAACAGATACATCAACCACGGCAATATGTCGCATATTCGTTAAAAAATGCATGGCTTCGTGTGCATCGTTGGTATGTTTGATAACGCCACCGCTTAAATCACGGAGCAACCAGCGCTGTGTAACCAAGTCGGGAATCACTTGCCTACCCAAACGCACTCGAGCAACCTCTTTGTCCAACCAATACTTCCGCTGCTCCAACACATCAAACTGCCAAAATACAGTCATGGGTGATCCAGAGCCAATCACCTTCAAAATATACGCTTCTTGTTCAAATGATTGAACATCACAAAAAACAACACCATCTTCAATATGAACATGTGTTTCTTCCATGGTCTCTTCAGCCCAAACATGGGTCAAAAGCATAAAAACCACATAAAAAGCAATCATCACCTTAAGCATCTCCGATACTTTAGATGGGTTCAAAGTGTAGGGCAACCTAGGGTGCGACAATCATGGCGATTTGGCGTCCTGTTTTGCCACAGTCTCGCCGATAAGAAAAGTATGCGGGCTGAGAACTACAAACCGTACATGTCTTGGATACTTCAATTTGTTGTATGGAAAAACCCTGACGCAATAACTGAGACATATTCACTTTTGCCAGATCAGCAAACCATTTCCCTTCGCGCAACAACAAGGCCTTGCCCTTGCTGGCATGATGAAGTAGCCCACCTACTTCAAGGCTAACCTCAAAACAACATTCACCAATATGCGGACCAAAGCTTGCAAGCATATTGTCCACATGTGCACCTTTGGCAAGCATGGCATGAACGGCAACAACCACGACATGAGCAACACTACCCCGCCAGCCAGCATGAACCGCTGCCACAATACCCTGTTGCACATCTGCCAACAAAATAGGCAAACAATCTGCGGTTCGAACCCCTACTGCTGTTGCTGTGTTACTTGCCAGAAGAATATCAGCTTGAGCTTGATGATATTGTGCGGCACCATCACAATATAACACCTCCACCCCATGCGCCTGTGCTGCTTGATGCGGTCTGGGCATTTGTGCGGCTTGACAAAGCAATGCCATGTTTTTCTCAACATATTCAGGCTTGTCACCTAGGTTACAACCTATATTTAAGCTTGCAAATGTACCCTTGCTTACACCCCCATGTTTATCGCTAAACACAGCCTGAATACCATATTGAGCCATGAGTTGTGATCTGTAAAACATCAACTCAAGGCTCGCAACGCAATATCAAGCTTTTGCAACTCATCAGGTAGCGGCGCGCGGCACAATATAGGCTCACCCGTAACAGGATGCTTAAATGCTAAAACCTCAGCATGTAGCGCCTGCCGATTAAGCTGCTTTAGCCTTGTATATGCAGGCTCCGGAACCTGTTTGCTTGGGTTAAACTTGCGTCCATACACAGGATCGGCCAATACAGGTACTTGCTCATAACTTAGATGTACGCGGATTTGATGTGTGCGCCCTGTATGTAAAGTTAAGCGAATACGGCAGAAATTTTGGTGATACCTTTTTTCCAACCTGGCATCCGTCACTGCCATTTTTCCATGCGGATTTACAGCCATTTTTTGCCGATGGTGCGGGTGTCTCCCAATTGGCAATGCAATCCTTTTTTTTGCCCAACATGGGGAGCCCCGACACCATGCTATATACTCACGGCGTAAGTCATGATGCGCAAACAACTTGGACAACCCAAGGTGTGCAGTTTCCGTTTTTGCGACCACCAGGCTACCTGATGTATCTTTATCAAGACGATGAACAATACCTGGTCGCTCTACACCATTGATGCCAGGCAATGTTTCACAATGGTAAAGCAGCGCATGCACCAGTGTGCCTGAATCATGCCCGTGTGAAGGGTGAACCACCATACCCGCAGGCTTATTGACCACAATCAAGTGCTCATCCTCAAACAAAATATCCAAATCAATACACTCAGGCTCCAAACGCAAGGGTTGTGCTTGTGGAATAAGCATATGGTAAACATCACCCACAGCCACTTTTAATGAGCGTTTTAATATGGTGCCTTGCGCCCCTTCCTTCCAAATATTGCCTTCCGACAAAAGCTGTTGCACCCTGGCGCGTGTTAATCCAGACAGGGTAGCCAATACTTGGTCAATACGCTGACCATGCTGTTGCTCAGCGATTTCCCAAAGATATCTATCTTGCTTATTCATATCACAACTTGAGATGCAGACCGCTATCTCGCAGCCTGTACCTCTTGCGCTTTTCTCAGTGGAGACATAGCTTCTTAATCTGCCGTAGCCTCTTTAGCTTTAGACGGGCGGCGACGGCGACGGCGACGGCGCTTCTGCCCTTCTTCACTATGATGGCTCCCTTCAACATTGGCTTTGGTATGAGGTTGATGGTTACTTAAGTTACCTTGTTGCGCAGGCTTACGCTTGCGCTTGCGCTGCTGCGGACGTTTCTGAAGCGCTTTTGGCGCCTCTTTCTTGGTCAACAAAGACTCAAGCAGTGTCTGAAACCAACCTTTCTTTTTGCGTGTCGGCAACACTTTAGGGATGCCAACCACTGGCTTCATTTGCTTTAATTTGCGTGCAACACGCTGCGGTTTTTTGCCTTTAAGCGTATCTTCCAAAACTTCCAAGCGACTTTGATTATCGTCTTTCCAGTGCCTTTCAATACGGTAGTGAGGCACATCCAAATCAGCACGAATACTAAGCTCAATTTGCACATCATACATCTCTTCGATGCGCGCAATATTATCGCGCTTATTGTTCATCAAATATTCACCTGTATCGGATGGCACTTGTACCACCAGCTTAGGCCGCTTGCCCTTCTCCGCCAAATCCTCCATACGGGTTAATATTTGCAATGCCATGGATTCAACCGTCAAAATAGTGCCCCGACCTTCACAACGCGGACATATTTCTGTTGTGGTTTCGCGCACAGATGGATGCAAGCGCTGCCGCGACATCTCTAACAAACCAAACCGGGAAATCCGCGCAAACTGAACCCTAGCCTTGTCCGCAGCCGTCGCGTTTCTCAACTCCTCTTCAACCAACTGCCCATGCTTACGGTTTGCCATATCAATAAAATCCACAACCACCAATCCACCAATATCTCGAATACGCAATTGGCGTGCAATTTCCCGTGCTGCTTCAAGATTAGTGTCCAGAGCTGTATCATCAATGTGTTTGCGCCCCGTAGAGCGTGAGGAGTTCACATCCACTGCAGTTAAAGCCTCAGTCGGATCAAAAACAATAGACCCACCCGAAGGTAAGCGAACTTCACGCTCGTGAATCAGCTCACACTGCTCCTCAATGCCATAATGTCGAAACAAGGGCTTCTTGCCGCGATAAAGCTTCACCAGCTTTTCCTTGCCAGGAAGAACAGCATGAACAAAGTTCTTGGTTCGTGTATAAACCTCATGATTATCAACCCAGATTTCCTGAATATCATCACTAAAGTGGTCACGAATAGCGCGTGTTGCCATATCCCCTTCAAGATAAATCAAAGCTGGCGCATCTGTTGACCCACCCTTGATACGAATCTCGTCCCACAAGCGCATTAAGTATGAGTAGTCACGCTCCAATGCTTCAAGCTTCTGATCTCTGCCAGCCGTACGCACAATCAAGCCCATATGCTCTGGCACATTCAATTGTGCAAGAATGGCTTTGAGTGATTTGCGAACATCATCAGGCAATTTACGAGAAATACCGCCGCGTGCTGTATTGGGGCTAAGCACCAAATAACGCCCTGCCAACGATATGTATGTGGTCATCGCGGCACCTTTATTGCCCCGTTCCTCCTTCACCACCTGCACCAAAATCTTTTGCTTGGCTTCAAGCACATCTTGAATACTCACATTGCGCGGATCCTGGCTCTTATCCACACCATCCTTCCAGTAATCAGGATGGATTTCACTCAGCGGCAAAAAACCCTGACGCAATGCACCATATTCGACAAAGGCAGCCTGCAAACTGGCCTCAACTTTCGTGATGGTGGCTTGATAGATATTGCCTTTAGTAAGAACCTTATTGGTCGACTCAATATCCAACTCTTGCAAGAAGTCGTCTTCAACAATTGCAACGCGACTTTCTTCCTCGTGTGAGGCGTTGATAAGCATCAACTTTTTCATAGCGGATCCTTTACCGCTGACAGTTATAAACCAGTAAAATAAGCTTGAATATACCAAACCATTTCTATGTTAAACTATTGTGCTCACGAAACAACTGCAAACACAACAATCATCAATCCAATCTATTCACACCGTCAGACGGCTTCTCTTTATTTTCTTTCTCTTGTACAAAGCTCGACACGGTGTTGACTATGGTGAGCCCTCATCAATAAACCGACCCACTCTCCGAAAAAACATCTGGTAAAATGAAGGACTAACTTCTCTTTGCCTGCTTCACAAAGTTCTTTCACCAGATTCATTGCGATCCATGCACTCGCAAACATCGCCACACACGCGGAACACATGTACAATTGCCGCCATTCAAGCAAACGGGGGGTATTTTGGCAAGTTCTGAAGATTATACAAAGCAGCAAGCCTTTATTTTTATTAGCGAAAATGAAAACAACAGCCGTATAGACCGTGTTCTTTGTCGTATATTAGGGCAAGATAAGCGCAACCTCATCTTACGCTTGATTCGCAAGCGCAATGTTCGTGTTAACGGTAAGCGTGTTAAGCCTGAGTTTCGTGTGCACACTGGTGATAAAGTTTTTTTACCCGCAAGCCTAAGGCCTGAAAACCAAACACAGCACCCTGTCAAAAAAACACCACACCCCATACAAAACCTTGATATTATCCATGAAGATGATGACTTGATACTTATCAACAAAACAGCAGGCATGGTGGTGCATGGTGGTAGCGGGCATGACACAGGCTTAATTGAGCGACTTAAAAACCAACTGAACTTACCAGATCTTAGGCTTGCGCATCGGCTAGATAAAGACACCAGTGGCTGCTTGCTTTTAGCAAAAAACCTTGGCACTTTAAGAAGTTTAAGCGAGCAGTTTCGCAACCATGACGCACACAAAACCTACTTCGCATGGGTGGCAGGCCACCCCTACCCCTACGCAGGGCGTTTACGATCCAAGCTCATCAAAGGTGTCACCCAAAATGGCGAGCGCATGGTTATCAACCACAAGGAAGGACAAGAGGCTGTCACGGATTTACAAACCATCCTGTTGTGTAAGTACCACCAACAAACCTTCAGCCTTGTCGCACTACATCCCCACCATGGGCGAACACACCAACTTCGTGTACAATTGCAACATGAAGGTCATGCGATACTGGGTGATCCCAAATATGCCACAAAAGAAGACTTGAAGTTTTATCGATCTTTTGGTGGAAAGGGGCTTGCCCTACATGCTTGGCGACTTCGCTTTACCCACCCAAAAACAGGTAAAAAAGTAGACTTTCGTGCGCCCTGGCCTAAACGCTGGGCACACTTTAATCCATATTTAGCGTAGTTCTGACCTACTTTTTATCCTTGGCCTCATTCACACGAAGCTTGCGCCCTGCAAAATCTTCCCCATTCAATGCAAGTGCTGCTTTTACATCATCCGCAGAACCCATTTCCACAAAACCATATCCCTTAGGGCGACGATTAGGACCTCCCCGCACCAATCGGACAGACACAACCGTTCCGTATGCCTCAAACAAGCGCTGCACTTCTTCCTCACGCGCCCTAAATGGAATATTACCCACATACAAAACATTTGTATTATCATGTTTTACTTTAGAAACAGCATGTGATGAACTAGAAACAGCATGTGATGAACGACCACCAAACACCCAAGCGCCCAGCAAAAAGCCTGCAACCAAACCTGATGCCAACACTGAACCCGCAGGAACCTCCTGATTCAAACCAACCATAGGACCCACAAAATAACCCACTAAACCTAAGGCAATAGCCATAGCTATACCTTTACCTACACAATGCATATTCATTATAACACTCCAAAAAGGGATACAACCCTGAAAAAAAATATCGCCGCAACCTGCCAAAAAAAAATAAAGTCTCAATAGTGGCATCCGTTTTGCTTAAGGTTTTATTAAAATACTGCTGAATGAATAAAGGCTATTATCTCAATAAATAACATCCAACCCATATTGTCTTTACATGGATAAACAGAACCAGGAGGAACCAAATGCAAGGCATGACTTCAACACAACAAGCTGAAATCCAAGACTTGTTTGAAGCTGTACAAAAAGGCGATTTCACATACCGCATCCAATCTACAAACCCCTTGGCCACTCAGGCCAATAACATGATGATATGGCTGGATAACATGCAGTTCAAAGAACTGAAAGACAAGGTAAACCTTTCTATTCTAGGTTTTGAAAACACCATTCATATGGCCAAGCTACAACAAACAGCAGATAGTGTTGCCAGCCGAACTGAAACCATGGCAGCCGCAACTGAAGAAATGAGTATTACTGTACAAATGATGGCAGAACAAGCTGATAAAGTTGGGCAGCAAAGCAGTGAAACCAAACATGCCGTCAACGAAGGCACTCAAGCCATGAATCAAGTGCATGATGTTATTCATAGCACAACCGCACAAATGAATGAGGTTGCTAAAGAAGTGCGAAGGCTATCGCGGGTATCTCAAGAAATTGACCAGCTATTATCAACGATTCGTAAGATTTCTGATCAAACCAACCTGCTTGCCCTTAATGCAACAATTGAAGCTGCAAGAGCAGGCAATGCTGGGCGAGGTTTTGCTGTAGTTGCCGGTGAGGTCAAGCAACTTTCGCATCAAACCAAAGATGCGGCAGATAATATTGTTGAAAAAAGCGATAACATTCAAAAAGCAGTAGCTGCGGTTGTGCGGCAAATCGAAGACATGTGCAGCAGTATTCACCATGCCTCCAGTGTTGTTGAATCCGGGCAGCAAGCCATGCAATCCATTGTTGATGGTATGGAACAAGTCGATGATAGTGTTTATGGTATTCATCAAGCCACCAAAGACCAAACCATTGCTTCATCTGAAATTGCTGAAGGTGTTACAGCCAGCTCCAGCGACGCTCGCAATATGGGGGAGCAAGCGTCAGCCATCCTCGATCAAACGGACGCTATGGATGCCATGATCAGAAACGATTTGGCAGAGTTTGCAACATTAAAAATTACAAACGCTGTCATTCAGCTGGCAAAAAGCGATCATATGTTTTGGAAAAAACGCTTGATTGACATGATTCTCGGACGAGGCACGATTGATATTAGCGAGGTTACCGATCATCATAGCTGCCGTTTGGGAAAATGGTATGATGACCAAGGTCGCAAACAATATGGTACTCATCCTGCATTTAAGGCGCTCGAGCCACCACATGCTAAAATGCACCGTATTGCCAAGGATGCTGTGGCTTTATTCAATAATGGTGATATTGATGCGGCTATCAAAAAAGTTGATACCATTGCCGACCTCTCAGCCGAAGTCGTAGCATGCTTGGAACAATTGGAGTCTGTATCAACTCCTTATTCAAGTGTTTTAAGGTAAGCAATAATATCATCTCGTTTTTGCTTATCTTTCATCTCTGGGAGTGCGGGCATGGTTAGCTCGTACTCATTATTTTCTTTTAGCATTTTCGCATATTCATCAGTTTTTATCATCTTTTTGGGGTTCAACAAAAAATAATGCAGCCACTTGTCACTTCTCCGCTGGGAAATACCACCAAGACCAGGTCCAAGCTTATCGTTTTAGCACGCATACTACACCTCCGATTTATATGTTATAGCACACTAAAACACTTGGACACAACAAGGCGCTTTCATCATATGTTTTTCGTTTCCTATCAGAAAGACTTTAACGCATCAAGCCTCATTAAGCCACTTGATAGAACAGCCAATGGTTGGGTGCTGTGGCTGAGGTGCAGGCTGCCCCGCCACCAATGCTTCCGCCGCAGGTAAAAGCTCTTCACGCGTTACCTTACTTTCATCTTTCCAGTAATCATCAATACGCCCGTGATAATACAACTTACCCTCACTATCAAACATATAGATGTCTGGCGTACATTGCGCATCAAAAGCTTTGGCTACTTCTTGCGTCTCATCTGCAAGATATGGAAAATTAATATGCCATTCTTTTAACTTTTCCTGCATAGCCTCAATATTATCTTCTGGATAATCGGGGTGAATATTGGGGTTAATCGCAACTGTATTGATACCCATTGCCTTTAGCGTTTCCGCATGACGCACCAAGCGCGGCCAAACAGCAATGGCATACGGACAATGGTTACAGGTAAAGGCAACCAACAAACCTTTCTCACCCATTTGCTCGCGTAAAGAATGTGCAACGCCTTTAGCGTCATTCAGTGTAAAATCAGGAAGTGTAAAGTCCCCTTTGTAAATTGATGCTACCAATGCCATAAACTTTCTCCATACAATGATTAATTTAAGTCGCCAAATATGAGAGAAAGGTATAGGCAAATCAACCCTTTATCATTTGGCATCATATCTGCTTTATTAGCTTTATTATGATTCTTAACATACCAATAAACTGAAAGAGAGTTCATCATGCAAAATCATAAGGTAATCGCAGAGCTTCTGGATGACTTGGACACCCTTCGCCTTATTGTCCTCAGTAAAAGAGAGCGGGAAACAGAGCTTCGCAGCCTGTTGCGTCGCATGGTGTCTCACTTGGAAACCCTGCAGAACACACCATATATTGACCCAGACCTGTATCAGCAACTTGTAAGCATATTGTCATCATTGTTTGATGTTGAGCATGGATCTTTGCTCAAAGGACTACACCAAAATATAAAACAAAAAGAAACCCTTGCGATATTACGACAACATGGTTTATCACGAAAAGCACTGATTGATACAGCACAACAGGCTTTGCCAAGCGCACTACATACATTGCATAGCTGTTTTGACTTGCTAGGAAAACCTTTGACCAATACTGAAAGCTTATCCCATGGCTTCCAGCAACTGGAAAAGCATTTACGCACCTATTTGCAGGGCAATAACATGGTTAGACGCGAATTTAACTTGCTAATTTCCGCTTTTCAGGCGTCTGTACACGCTATGGATAGCGCACTGGAAGATATAGGTGAAAGCTCACCTGAGCTTAAAGCTGCCCAAG
>JALSGX010000004.1 GCA_026982535.1 Ghiorsea sp.
GATTCCTTCATAATCAATCAGGTCAAGGTCAATGGTACGCGCCCCCCAGCGTGTTTTTCGCTCTCTTCCAAGTGCTGCTTCAATGCGGTGTAGCTCGGTAAGCAGAAGGGTGGGGGGAAGCGTGCTTACCACATGAACAGCCGCATTGACATAATCAGGTTGCGGGTCAGCACCTGGGAGAACCAATGCTGGGGTTTGATATAATCTTGACTTCGCAATGATGTGGCAGCTTTGGTGTAGCATGGTAAGGGCGCACTCAAAGCTTTTTCGCACATGACCTACATTTCCACCCAGGGCAATGATGATATTGCTCATATATGAAACTTTGCAGTCTTTTTTGTTGAATAGCAATGTTATTTGTTTGTATCTTAGGTCAAGATTCAAGCAATTGACAGCTTGCACCATCAGGTTATGATGCGCTTCCTTTTTCAAGATAGCAGGAGTCCCAAATGAGTTTTACATATAAGCCAAGTCGTATTCGTCGTGCTCGCACATGTGGTTTTCGTGCTCGCATGGCAACCCGTGGTGGTCGCGCAATACTTAACCGCCGTCGTGCCAAAGGTCGCAAGCGTCTATCTGCATAAATACCGACTTTCCTCGCAAGTTTCGCTTGGTTAGCAAGGCAGACTTTGCGCGCATGAAGCAAGGTAAACGCTTTAAGATTTTTGGTTTGAATTTCATTGTAGCCCCAAACGATTATAACCATGCTCGTTTGGGGTTTGCCGTTTCTGCAAAATATGGTCGCGCGGTACAGCGCAATCGGCTTAAACGGTGTTTAAGAAGTGCCTTCCGCCAACACCATATTCGTGATAAATCTGTAGATATTCTTGCTATTCCTACTCCTCAGCTCCAAACCAAACAGGTGTCAGAACAAGGCATAAGAGCTTGTTTTGATGCCTTGATTCAACGCTGCTAGTATGCGCTGGCTGTTGATTAAGGTCATACAGTTTTATCGCTATGTGATTTCACCCATGCTGCCTTCGCGCTGTCGGTTTATGCCAACATGCTCTGAATATGCGATAGAAGCCTTGCAAACATATGGTGTCATCAAAGGGGGATGGTTGGCGCTGAAACGCATTCTCCGTTGCCATCCTTTCTCATCATGTCATGGTTACGACCCGCTGCCATAGCAACTTCTTTTCAATACTTCAAATGATACAGGACTTATGGAATGGATAACAAAAACCTTATTTTAGCATTTGCGCTCTCCATGGGCGTGTTATTGGGTTGGAACTGGATTTTTCCACCGCAACCTCCAGCATCGCAACAAGCTAAACAAACAACAGAGAGCAGCACATCGGACAAGGTATCCTCTACAATCAGTCAGGTGCAGCAGGAACAAACCAGTGATTCCACACAGCCTCAAAGCCAAGTGATCAGCACTGAGAAAATCAAGACATTTGGCAATGATGTGCTTGAATTAACAGTAAACGCCAAAGGTTGGGTGACCGATGCTGTACTTTTGGATTATCAGGTGTCGTTGGACAACCCTGAAAACATCAAGCCGCTCACCAGTGGTGATTTTCATGAAGCGTATATTAACAGTGGTGTTGTTGGACAAAAGCTGGTTGAACCCTTTAAGTTGGTTTCACTGGTTGAGCAAGGTCAAAAAACCATTGCGTCATTTGAAGGTAAGTTAGGCGATGGTTATATCTGGCAGCGTACCTACACCCTGGAGCAAGGTTCATATTTGGTGCATGTGGTTGACCGCCTTAAAGGCGGAGCTGGGCTTAAGCTTTATCGGCAAGTTGTAGAAAAAAACCCACTTTCTGAAAGCATCAGTACCTATAATGAACATATAGGGCCCGTTGGCTACTTTGATGGCAAACTCTTTGAAGTGGGCTATGATGAGCTTGATGAATCGGGAGCCAAGAAGCTTGCGGCCTTGGGTGGTTGGACGGGTATGATGACGCGTTATTTTATATCGGCTATTTATGGCGAAGATCAAGATGAAAGCTATCGTTACTACTATCGCGGTGATGGTCGCGCCTATCAAGCGGGTATGATCAACGATGGTGTGGTGGATCAAGGAGACATGGTCTTTACCAACAACATATATATTGGACCGAAATCTGTTCCGATTCTTGAGAAGCTGGGTGTTGGCTTGGAGCGCAGTGTTGATTTTGGTTGGTTCACGGTTATTGCTGAGCCGATGCACCAAATCATGCTGTGGATGAATCAGTATGTGTCCAACTTTGGTGTTATTATCATTTTAATGGTTATAGCACTTAAAATTATTCTTTTCATGCCAACACAAAGCAGCTATCGCTCCATGGCAGCCATGCGCAAACTTCATCCTGAGATGATGCGCCTTAAAGATCGTTATGGTGATGATCGGGCAAAAATGGGGCAAGAGGTCATGGCATTATACAAAAAGCATAAAGTCAACCCACTGGGTGGCTGTTTGCCTATTTTAATGCAGATGCCTATTTTCTTTGCGCTGTATAAAGTACTTCTGATTTCCATCGAGCTTCGTCAGGCTCCTTTTTATGGCTGGATTCAAGATTTGTCTGCACAAGACCCATATTTTGTGCTTCCTATCTTGATGGGTATTTCCATGTATATTCAAATGCGCTTAAACCCGCAGCCAACAGACCCGATTCAGGCCAAGGTTATGCAGTTTTTACCCATTATGATGACAGTACTCTTCTTGTTCTTCCCTGCAGGTTTGGTTTTATACTGGGTTGTTAATAATATCCTTTCTATCATCCAGCAGCGCATGGTGATGAAAAGCATGAATGTTGACTGATACGATTGCCGCTATAGCCACCCCACAAGGGCGGGGTGGTATTGGTATTATTCGTATATCTGGACCTCAAGCGTCGGATATTGCGCGCAAACTTTGTCAACGCGATAAACCATTTACACCGCGTTATGCCCACTTCCAGCATTGGTATGATGATCAAGGTGATACCATAGACCATGGCATAACCATTTTTTTTGACGGGAAGCAGTCTTATACTGGGGAAGATACTGTAGAGCTTCAAGCGCATGGTAGCCCTATGCTACTTCAGGCATTGTTTGAACGAACATTAGCGCTTGGCTGCCGCCCTGCTGAGGCGGGTGAATTTACCCGCCGAGCAGTAGAGCATGGCAAGATTGACTTATCCCAAGCTGAGGCCGTAGCCGCTTGCATTGATGCGGCCACTTTAAGAGCTGCTAAACAAGCCCAGAAACAACTGGATGGTGCTTTGGGGCGCCGTATATCGCAGTACATGGAAGACTTAACATCAGTGGTGGCACATGTGGAAGCATGCTTGGATTTTCCTGAAGATGAAGTACCAGCATTATTCTATGACCAATTGCGCAACCGCGTTGAAACAGAACTTGTTGCCCCCATTCAGCATCAGCTCAACAGTAAGCTTGGTGAGCGTTTATTTGAAGGTGCAACGGTTGCTATTGTTGGCGAGCCCAATGTAGGCAAATCAAGCCTTCTTAATGCTTTATCGGGTCGAGACAGAGCTATTGTCACAGATATTGCAGGTACCACCCGTGATACGCTGGAAGTGGATTTTGAAGTGCATGGTATTCCCGTTCGTTTGGTTGATACAGCAGGGTTGAGAAACACAGATGATGTGGTGGAGCAAGAAGGTGTAAAGCGTGCCAAATCTGCCGCAGAAACAGCAGACTTAATCATTTTTGTTGCGGATGTGACACGCCCAGAAACATGGAACCCTGACCCCCATTTTGGGGAATTAAACATTCAATTAAAAGTTATGAACAAAATGGATCAAGTGGATCAAGTCAATATCAAAGGCTTTTTACCTTTATCCACCAAGAATCACCAAGGCTTGGATGCGTTGGTCAATACCATGGCACAATGTTTGGGCGATGTGAATTTGGCGGATGAAGCGGCTATGGTCACATCCGCGCGCCATCGCGCAGCCTTGGAAGCATCACTAACCCATATTCAAGCGGGGTTAGCCATGCTTGGGCGCGAAGATATGATAGATTTAACTGCCATGGAATGGCGCAGCGCATGGTCTGCCTTGGGTGAAATTCTTGGTATTGGCGATGTGGAATTGATTTTGGATCGAGTATTTTCTGAGTTCTGTATTGGTAAATAGAGCTTCCTCGAAAGTATCCCCTTGAGCCTCGTGTAGCTATCGTAAAGGTGTTCCACTTTGCGGCACTTCCTGTAGCATCAATGCTACAACCCCGCAAACCATGCGCAAACCTTTTGCAGTTCATACGCCTGAAACCTGCTTCCGATTTGGCAAGGTTTACACAGAACTTTTGTTTGGCGTTGAACCTGCTTAGAACTTATCAACACTCACATTGGCATAAAAAGCAATGCCTGTTGCCTGATCCTCATCCAACATAAACCACCCATCAAAGCCTTGCGCGGTGTCTGGAACATTGGTGTGTGGAATAACCAATGTGGTTCTTAGGTCTTTATTTTCACCCACTTGGATAATGCGGCATATACCTCCCAGCAGGTAGGATGATTCATCCCCTACACTTTCATCTTTGAAGCTTAATTGGCAGTCCACACCGAAGTCTCCGAGCTGACCATTGTTGTCGCGAAGTACGCTGGTTTGCAAGGTAATAACATCACCATCCACAGCACCTGTCGTATGTACAAGTGCCAACACTTGAGAACCCTCCATTGCAGCAATAAAATCGCTAAACTTACCTTCAACAATAGCTTCAAATTCAAAATCCGGGCTCACCTTTTGAAATGCGGCAAAGTTTACATTTCGCATCTCTTCAGATACACCTAGGCTGGGGATCAGGGTGAAAATCAATAAGATATATTTAAGCATAACTACCACCTCTCGTTTCCCAAGCTTAGCTTTCAGGGCTTATATAATCAATGGTGACTTGCATCACCAACGCGCTTGCTTGTGAGCAGTTGATGAATGACCTCCACATATATGGCATGCTCTTTTTCCTGTATGCGTTGATGCAGATCGTGCCATGAGTCACTGTCCAGCACGGGTACACAGGCTTGCGCAAGAATTTCACCACTGTCCAGTTCCTCATTGACCCTGTGTACGGTACAACCTGAAACTTTGACACCTGCCTTGAGCGCATCGCCTACAGCATCAGCACCCTTGAATGCGGGCAATAGCGAAGGGTGGATATTGATGATTTGATGAGGGAAAGTATGGATGAACTCGGGAGATAAGATACGCATATAACCTGCTAACACAATCAATGCACAGTTTGACTTTTTGATTTCCTTAGCACATGCCAAGTCATAAGCTGCTCGGCTGTCATACTCTTTAGGATTGAGATACAACACCCGTGGCACACCTGCGTTTCTGGCAATTTGCAATGCGCCAGCATCAGCTTTGTTCGAAATAACCACCTCAACTTGTGCGGCACATTGACCCTGGGCAATGGCATCCAGAATCACTTGCAAATTGCTACCTTTTCCCGATGCCATCACGGCAATTTTATGATTCATGTTTTTTTACCATACCTTATATCACGCATTCACCAGCAAAAAATCTCTTGTGTATGTGCAGCCAAGCTTAAAGTTTAACCAACACACGAATAATTCGCCGTGGATCTGCTTCCTGAATCAGTATATCCAGACCCGAAATCGTCACGCGTTCACCACGCCTGGGGATGCGACCAAGCTCATGAATGATCAGCCCAGCAACTGTATCGTAGTCTCCCTCAGGTAAACGCTTGCCCAAAGCCGCTGCCAAATCTTCAATATGGGCGCGCGCGACAACTTCGATGCTTCCATCTTCATGGATGTGAATATCTGATACTTCGGCGGTGTTATCTTCTGCAATTGCACCAACAATTTCTTCCAGCAGGTCGGACAGTGTTACAATACCCGCTGTGCCACCAAACTCATCTTGCACAATGGCAATATGACTGCCTTCACGCATTTCAGAAATGAGCCCTGCCACCCGTTGAAGCTCTGATACTTTTTGGCATGGGCGCAGCATATCTTGAAGCACAATAGGTTCATTGCGAATTTTTTTGGCAAACAAATCCCACAAATGAACAACACCTACAATATGGTCAAGGTCACCATCCATGACAGGTAAGCGAGTAACCGTGGCATTCAAAATGGCTTGCTCTAATGCTTCATCAGAGATATGAATATCAATGGCTGTGATATGTGAACGGGGGGTCATAATTTCACGCACGCGTGTATCATGAAACTCAACAGCCTGCACCAACATCCGCCGCTGCTCATCTGAACGAATAAAGGGTGCATTTTGCACAATATCCAGCAGTTCTTCTTCCGTTTGCCCGGGGCGTAGCCAGCTTAATATTTTTTTGCGCAGTTTTTCCTTGAGTTGAGACATTTAAGACCACTCTGGGTATGGTGTATGCAAACCAAGTTTTGCCATGATTGCATTTTCCAAGCGTTGCATGTGTTCAGCTTCAACATCATTCATATGATCATAACCTAGCAAATGGAGTGTACTGTGTGCAATCAAATGATAAATATGCGCATCTTGGGCAATATTCAACCGCGCAGCTTCATCCAGCACAAAAGGTATCGCCAAAATCATATCCCCCAAGCTTTCACTGTGGTTCAATGCTTCTGGCTCCTGCATGGGAAACGATAACACATCAGTTACTTTATCCTGATTGCGCCACTTTGCATTCAGCTGCCGCACCACAGCATGGCTTGCAAAGCGAATACAAACGGATGGATTCTTGAATTTTTTTGCTTCAAAGCAGCTAGTTTCAACTGTGTTTTTAATCATTTCTTGCGAAAACGGCACATCCAGACCTTCATCGACCATGACTTCAATCATGTCTATCGTATGCCTGAACAATCTGCTCGACAAGGCGATGGCGAATCACATCCTTACTACCCAAGCGGCAAATGCCGACATCTTGTATATGGCTCAATACTTTTAATATTTGCAATAATCCGCTGTCTTGCTCTTGCGGTAAGTCCACTTGGGTGACATCACCAGTTACCACCATTTTTGAGCCAAAACCAAGGCGTGTTAAAAACATTTTCATTTGTGCCTTGGTGGTGTTTTGTGCTTCATCAAGAATAATAAAGGCATCATTCAGGGTGCGCCCACGCATATATGCCAATGGAGCGATTTCAATGCTTCCTTGTTCCATCAGTGCTGTCATTTTTTCCATACCCAGCATATCGGATAGGGCATCAAAAAGTGGTCTAAGGTATGGATCGACCTTTTGCTGCAAATCACCTGGTAAAAAACCAAGGTTTTCTCCTGCTTCCACCGCAGGCCGGGTTAAAATGATTCTTTCAACCTGCTGACTTTGCAAGGCAACCACGGCGTGCGCTACTGCCAAATAGGTTTTGCCGCAGCCTGCTGGCCCAACACCCACGGTCAATGTGTTCGTCGCAATAGACTGTAGATATTTGCGTTGGTTGGGGGTTTTGCCTTGAATATTGCGGCGGCCTGCCACCAGCGTGATAGCATTGATTTTGTCATCATATGTTTCTTCTACCATCTCACTATTTCGCAGCTCCCGTAGTACATCATCCACATCTTGTTTATCCAGGCGGCCTGTCAGCACTTGTTGCTTGAGTGTGTTGAGCGCCAACATAGCATGATTCACCTGCTCGCCCAGAATAAACCATTTGCCCATCTGCCCACGCAAGGAGACGGCAAAGGCTTCCTCAATTTGATGGATATGTTGATTATTGGGGCCACACAACAGAGCTAACGCGGCAGCATCCAGCTCGGGGCATTCAAACAAAACAGGCTCTTTAATCTTCAATGACTAGCTCGCCTCGCAGCGATAAATCATAAGCCTGTGTAATGTTCACGGGCAAAATATGACCAATTAAACGCGGGTTGCCTTGAAAGTGCACAATACGAAAATCAGGTGTTCTCCCGGTTAAGTCACCTTCTCGTTTGCCTTTACCTTCAACCAATACTTCTGTGGTTTTACCCACTTGCCGTGCCATGCCAAGCCTAGATTGCTCCTTGAGCAAGGCTTGCAGCCGCAATAAACGCTCTGATTTTATAGCTTCAGGCACATCATCTTCAGCTTTGGCTGCTGGTGTGCCAGGGCGTGGTGAGTATTTGAAAGAAAACGCGGAGTCAAAATGTACATGTCGCACCAAGTCCATGGTTTGCTCGAAATCTTCCTCAGTTTCACCAGGAAAGCCCACGATAAAATCAGATGACAGTGCAATATCAGGGCAATGCAAGCGTAATTCCTCAATAATGCGAATATAATCTTCTCTTGTATGCCCGCGATGCATAGCTTTGAGAATTGCATTTGAGCCAGATTGTACGGGCAGGTGTAAATATGGCATTAACGCAGGGATTTCAGCAAAAGCTTCGCACAGCTCTGTGGTCATCTCCATGGGGTGTGATGTTGAGAAGCGCAACCTTTGCATACCTTCAAGGCTACCCACCAAATGTAGCAAGCCCGCAAAGTCCACCGCATTTCCATCCGCATCTTCAGCACGATATGCGTTAACATTCTGCCCAAGTAATGATATATCTTTCGCCCCTGCATCAATCAATTGGCGGCATTCTTCCAAAATATCTTCAGGCGGGCGGGATATTTCTGCGCCACGCGTGTAGGGCACGATACAAAAGGTGCAAAACTTATCACAACCTTCCATAATGGTGACATAGCCTGTCAAACCTTCCACCTTAGGCTTGGGAAGGTGGTCAAACTTTTCAATTTCTGGCATATCTATTTCGGTCAGGCGCACACGATTACGGCGAATCTCTTTGACCATTTCTGGTAAGCGATGGTAAGTTTGTGGACCAAAGACAATATCCACATAAGGCGCGCGTTTCTGAATTCGCTCACCTTCCTGTTGCCCCACGCAGCCACCTACGCCAATGATTAAATCTGGGCGTTTGTCTTTGAGCAGCTTGTATCGTCCAAGCTCGGAATATACTTTGTTTTCCGCGCCATCTCGAATTGAGCAGGTATTCATCAGGATGACATCAGCATCACGAGGTTCATCCACAATGCGCAAGCCATAAGCTTGTTGCATCAAATCACTCATGCGTGAGGAATCATAAACATTCATGGCACAGCCATAAGTTTTGATAAATAAAGTATCTAAACTTTTGAGTTTGCTCTTTTTGTTGGATGTTTCAATGGTTTGCATTGCGGCAATGCTAAAAGGCTATATGACTTTGTGCAATAAACCCTTGAGCTTTACACGACTAAAAGCACGGTATGATTGTTATATATTCATAGATAATAACGCATCGCAACTAGCGAAGTTGCACCACCTTTTTGCCTGTGATTTTATAGATTTTTGAAGCTTTGCCATCTGTTTGCCCTGTGCTGGGTAACATTGCATCAATGTGCCTGTGATAGCGGAAGTGTATGCGTTTGCTCAGCGGCATCACCACTTGACCTTTGCGGTTAAAGCTGCTGGACAACATCAGCCCACCACATGCCTTGGCAAGCCTTCTTGTTTCTACATCAGCATCCACACGAATTGCAATATAACCGCTCTGATAACATGCAGGGTGCAAATGTTTTCGTGCCTTAAACACCAAAGTCACCGCACCTGCCCACGATGTTTGCGCAAGCGTTCTTAAATCTTTGGATATATACACCGCTTGTTGTAATGCGGTTTTTTTGGAATCGGCAAGCAGCAAAAACGGCGCTTTTCGCTGTTTGAACCGTTGCACTTTAGCCACCGCAGCAGGGCAAAGCGGCGATGCCGCAATGCCTGCCAAAGTTGAGGTTTGATGTGCAAGCACACGACCTTGCCGTAATACTTTAGCCGCTTTTAGTGTTTGCATTTTCATCATCATGACCAAAATAATGAGGCAAAAAATATTGGCTGATGTTAGTCGTCAGCCAAAATCGCTTCAGCTTGTTTGGCTCTGTCAAACCTAAGCTTGTGTGTTAAGCCTTCATCATTCTGCGCAAGCATTTGCACCGCCAACAAACCTGCATTTTTTGCGCCATTGATAGCCACAGTCGCCACTGGCATACCCGGTGGCATCATCACAGTTGAAAGCAAAGCGTCTTCACCATTGAGTGCGCCCGATGCAATGGGCACACCAATCACAGGTTTCACTGTTTTGGAGCAAACCACACCCGCCAAATGGGCTGCCATACCCGCTCCACAAATAAATACCTGGCAACCTGCTTCTTCAGCTTCTTTAATTGCCTCCACGGTGGCTTCAGGTGTGCGATGCGCTGATCGTACCATTGTTTTGTAGGCAACACCAAACTCATCAAGGACTGCTTCCGCTTTTTGCATAATCGGCATATCATTTTTACTGCCCATCAAAATCAATACTTTGATATTTTCCATGGTTAAACTCCGTAAAACTTCATTTGTCAAACTTGATTAGAAGTGGTGTAGCATAGCCAAGTTTTGCCTAAAGTTCTATTATTCAGCGTGTAGGAGTTGGAATATGGACGGACAATACCGCGCACTTTGGCTGAATGATAACGGTGATTTGGAAGTCATCGACCAACGCTATTTACCATTTGAAAAGCGTATGCGTGTGCTCAAAACAGCCAATGATGCCTGTGAAGCCATTAAGGATATGACGGTGCGTGGCGCGGGGGTGATTGGTAATGTGGCTGCCTTTGGTGTGTATCTCGCTGCCCGTGAATTTGCGGATGATAAACAGAAAATTACACAAGTAGCCCTAAATATTCGCAGCGCAAGACCCACTGCGGTCAACTTGATGTGGGCAGTGGATAACATGCTTGAAGTCATCAAACACAGTGATGATATGGTGAGCGACTGCAAAGCGGAAGCCATTCGCCAAACCGATGAAGATGTGAGGCGCACCCAGGCCATTGGCAATATCGGCGCAGACATCATTGAATCCATCATGGCAGCAAAGAAGCTAAAGCAGTTTCATATCTTAACCCATTGCAATGCAGGTTGGCTGGCGATTGTGGATAGTGGTTCAGCCCTTGCCCCGATTTATGAAGCGCAAAAACGAGGCATTGATATTCATGTTTGGGTGGATGAAACCCGCCCGCGCAACCAAGGCGCAAGGCTCACCGCTTGGGAGCTGCAAGATGCAGGCATCAATCACACCATTATCCCTGATAATACAGGCGGTTTATTGATGCAGCAGGGCAAGGTGGATATGGTCATCACTGGTGCGGATAGAGTGGCGCTGAATGGCGATGCCGCCAATAAAATCGGCACCTACCTCAAAGCCTTGGCTGCCAAGGATAATGGCGTGCCGTTTTACATTGCGCTGCCCATCAACACCTTTGATTTTGATTGCGAAAGTGGTGTGCGCGACATTGAAATTGAACAACGCAGTGAAGATGAAGTGCATGTTATGTCTGGCATGGATAAACAAGGGCATACTCAGAACATTCGCATCACTCCCGAAGGCAGTGTTGCCGCCAATTATGGTTTTGATGTCACTCCCGCTCGCTTGATTACAGGACTTATCACGGAAAAAGGTGTTATCGAACCCAATAAAGAAGCCATTGGGCAGCTACAATGATAAAACAAACAAAAGTGTCATACCCGCGAAGGCGGGAATCCATTTATTTTGATATGGATACCCGCCTGCGCGGGTATGACATAAGGGGGGTGTATGATTGATGGTGTCATTAAGTTTCATGTTGAACATGAGTATCAAGCCTTGCCTGAGTTTGAGGCTTATATTGAACTTGAAGCCTTGCGCAGCCGATTGTTTGCTTTGGGCTTGATTGGCGAAACCGCTGATGGCATTGGTTATGGCAATGTATCCATTCGTGCAGGGCAACATGCTTTTTTTATTACAGCCACGCAAACAGGTAAACACACCAAACTTGGCCAAGATCAATATACATTTGTGCATGATTATGATTTTGACAAGTTCACCGTGTATTCGCGGGGGGCAGAGAAACCCAGCAGTGAAGCTTTGAGCCATGCCATGATTTATGACATTCACCCTGATATTCAAGCTGTGATTCATGTGCATTCGGCACCGATTTGGCAGATGATGATTCAAGAAAACTATCTCGCCACCACCGCCGAATACGGCACAACTGCCATGGTGCATGACATTGCTGCTTTATATGAAGACCGCAACCCTTTTGCACACAATGCGTTTGTGATGAAAGGGCATGAAGATGGCATCATCACCTTTGGACGCAATATCCAGCAGGCTGAAGCCGCACTTTACCATTTAATACAAAGCCTTATCACTTAATTATAAATAAGTTTACTTAGAGCTTCCTCAAAAAGTATTCAACCAACCACAAAGTAAGCAGGCTTACCCCCTTTGTTCATCTGCGCCGTAGTCTTACCGTTGAAAAAGGATAAAAACGAAACCTCTTTTTGTTCCTTTTTCAGTGACAAGGATGACGCACACCCAAAAGATACTACAAAATCTTTTGGGGCTTTGTCGGTTCGTTTTTGGCTGCCCAAAAATGAACAAATAACGCCTTAAACAAAAACTTGTCCTTGTTTTGTTGAATAAAACTCAAGCGACATGCACGCATTTTGTATCCAATACTCCGAAAACCTTGCATCCAATACAGCAGAAACGAGATATTATCTTGGTATATCAACAGCTTGCGTTGTTTTGAGTTGAATCTACTTAAAGCTCGCCAACAAGGATGCCGTAATCAAATGCCAACCATCCACCAACACAAACAAGATGATTTTTAGGGGCAATGAAATCATCACAGGTGGCAACATCATCATCCCCATGCTCATCAACACCGATGCCACCACCAAATCAAGTACCACGAATGGAATATAAATTAAAAAGCCAATTTCAAATGCCGTACGCAGCTCACTAATCACAAAAGCTGGAATCAATACATACATCGGTGTTTCTTCAGCAGTTTTTGGCTTTTCGATGCTTCCTGCATTGATAAATAAGATTAAATCATCTTCTCTTGTTTGGTGTAGCATAAATGCGTGCAATGGATTTATTGCTTTTTCCATAGCTTCAGCCTGCGTAATTTCTTCATTCAAGTAGGGTGTTAAAGCTGTGTTATCGATCTGATTCCACACGGGCATCATGATAAACATGGTCATAAACAAGGATAACCCGATTAAAATTTGTGTGGGTGGGCTTTGCTGTGTACCCAATGCCATGCGTAAGAAAGCAAAAACAATCAAGATGCGGGTAAATGATGTCATCATGACCAAAATAGATGGAGCAAGCGCAAGTACGGTTAAGGATGCAATGATTTTGAGACCTGTAAACCATGATTCGGGGTCTTCTGCTTCACCCAGGCTAATGGAAAGTGTGGGCACATCGGCGGACCACGCCAAGTTTGGCAAGAACAGAAAGGTTAAAAAGAATAAACTACGCAACATCTTGAGGCTCATCTGCTGGTGTTACATCTGCAATTTTTTGTACGCCGCCCACACCAATGCCAAGAAGGTAATGCTGTTTACCATGTCTAATTTCAACCAAGCTATTTTTACTATCGATATGCAAGCGTTGCACCACTTGTATTTTACCTTCTTGGACAGGAGTTATTTTATCTTGAAAGCGGCGCATCAACCCAATCAACACAGCAAATATTGCCAGCACAATGGCAAGTGCACCAATGGATTGTATCATCATCAGGCCAAAGCTTGTTTCTTCCATATCAGCCTACGATAAACTCTGAATACGATCACCTTGTGGTACGACTTCCACCACGCGAACGCCAAGTTTGCCATCCGCCGAGACCACTTCACCACGGGCAAATACACGCCCGTTGGCTAAAATATCGACTTCTGCATTGGCTTCTTTTTTCAGGTTAAGCACCATACCTCGGTGTAAACGCGATACAATATGTAATGGCAACTGGACGCGCCCCAACTCAACACTTATGTTCAACGGCACATGCATAATGGCTTCTAGGTTTACTTTTTGTTCATGTGTATCTGCAACATGCTCAACAGTAGTATCATTAATATCTGACATGATTTTCTCCCATATTTATGTTTGTGAAATTGGCTCTAAAAGTTCGGCTGCAAGCAAGCCATCTTGGCTGCCCGGCATGGCCTCAAATAAAGGGGTTGTATTGACCCAAAGTGTTGCGGGGTCTTGTTCTTGTTTGCTCAACGGTAAGAAATCACCTGGCTTTAAGCTCAGAAACTGTTGAATATCAAGCTGACATTGCCCAAACTCTAAGCGTGCATCCAAAGGCACTTTGGCTAATCCTTTCTCCAGATTGGTTTGCCACTCTGTGTCCACATGATTGCTATCATCTGAAGTTGCGGTGCGTAAATTATCCAACACAGGCTCTAAAAAGGTGCGTGGATAATGAATATGCATAAAGCCGTCAAAATCATCAGATAATTTCGCGGTAAACTGAACAGAAAAGCACATGTCAGACATGGCAGCTATGCCTAAAAACTGAGCTTCTACCTCAACTTTTTGTAAACTATATTCTTTGCTGCTTACAGGAGCCCACATTTTAGCTAATAATTTTTCCAAGGCTTGACCTATGCGTTGTGACAGTTTGAGTTCAACAGGTGATAGTGTATCTGTATCTATATCGAGAGTATCACCTGTGCCTCCCAGCATGGCGTCAATGTATGCCACGGTTAGTTTTAAGTCCCACGCTACGACCATACGCCCAAAGCTGGACACATCATATACAAAATATACTTGTGGCTCTTTTTTATCATCAGCCAGTATATCTTCATATAACCGTTGTTGAATACCTTTGCCTTCCAGTACAATGTCTCGCTGAAAAGTTTCCGACCACAGCTCCTTTAATGCCTCAGTCATGCGTTGCTGTAAGGTTGCAAATAAAGGGTATCGCTCAGGACCCGAATTGGTGATATGCGCAAAGTCAAAAGCTTCAATATGCTCAGGCTGTGGCACAGGTGGAAGTGTTGCAAATATGGCATTGGCTTCCTCGCTAGGCATCACTGCCTGCATCAAGGCATCAATCTCCTCAGGTGCTAAAATAGGCTCATGATCAGCCGTTGAATGAGGTGTTGCTTTATTCATTGTGATACAAAGTCTGTGAAATACATGTTTTTCACAGGTTTACCACCTACGAGGCGATTAATGCGGTACACAATATCTTCTTTAAGATCGTATTTGCCTTGGGGCGTGCGGATTTCAGCAAATGTTTTGCTTGAGAGCAATGTAATCACCATGTCGTTAATTTTCACCAAGTTTTGCTCAACCCGTGCTTGTGCAGCTTCATTTCGTAGTTCAAGCTTGATTTTTGCCCGCAAGAATCGGCTAACATCGGTGTCTGCCAGGTTGATGGTTATATCTGCAATATCCATAAAAATAGGTGGTGCTTCAGGGTCTTCATCTTCAGCTTCAGGAATCTCCGTTGCTTCTGTTTGCATGTCTTTTTCCTGTGCTGTAGGTGCAACTTGCTCCATTGTCATCAGCTTCCAAGCAATAAAACCACCAATGGCGAGCACAAGCAGCAGCAATACCAAGTTAATGATGGGCAATAAGCCGCCAGTTTTTTTTGAACCACTGCTACCTTCTTTATCATCAGCCATATACTGTTTACTCCTTACTTATAAACTACAATATCGACACGCCTGTTTCTTTCTCTGCCATATATTGTGGCATCTGTAGATACTGGACGGGAAGGACCATACCCTGCCAAAGATAATCGTGCAGGATTGACACCTTCTGCTTCAAGGATATGCAAGACTGATGCCGCTCTAGCGAGGCTAAGACTCCATGGATCGGAGAACTGGCGATTGGGTTTGAACCTGTTATCTGTATGCCCATTGACACTGATCATGCCTGGCGATGTTGCCAGCATTTTTGCCAAGCGTTTAAGGGCCTGAATATGTTTAGCCTTTAATTTGGCGGAACCTTCTGCAAAAAGGGCAGTGTCTTCCATGCGCAGGTATAAGCGATTCTTGACTATCAATGCCCGAACACTGTGTTTCAAAGAGCTGTTTTTAAGAATACTGTTACTATTTTGACGCATGGCCAGCATCAGCTCACGAGGTGTAACGATTCGCTGTAGCTCCAATGGTCGAATAATATTGATTTCAGTGCCAGCTCCTGAATTAAGCACGGAAACAGCTTTTTCAAAATAGGTGGAAATATCTTGCAAGCCTGTTTTGTCCAAGGTGGACATCGATACCAGAAGGATAAAAAAGGTCAGCATCAAGCTGATTAAATCCGCAAATGTTGTCATCCATGCTTCAGGGTCAGGAAGCACCTCGGGTTTGATTTTCTTTTTGCGTGCCATGATTAAAAACTCTTGCTCGGTGGCGCAACCACATGGTGTTGCGGCACAGTGAGCTTTCCTGAAGTCACTTGACTTTCTGGATTAACTGTAACAGGGCGGAACTTAAGCACAACTTCAACGCGTCTGCTCATTTTCGGATTGCCTGGAATGGGATGCTTATCACCCATGCCAGCAGCAATCATGCGCCCATTAGCCACACCGCGCTCCGATAAAGCATGAAACAAGCTCATGGCCCGTGCTGCTGATAGCTCCCAATTCGATGGAAAGCGTGAGCCGCGAGTTGGCGTGTCATCGGTGTGCCCTTCAATACGAATTTCAATGACTTCTGGTCGGCTAAATATTTGAGCAAGCTTATCGATCAATGGATACATTTGTGTTGATATATCAATTTGACCTGTAGCAAAAATGATGTTCTCTGGGAAGCGTACCCGTACTGAGTCTTGATCCAAGGGAAGGGCGTGAATGGCATCCCCTAGACCAAGCTCTTTGGATACTTCCGTCAATTCTTTGGCGGTTCGTTTGGGAGCCTGGCTTCCGTCTGTAATGTCACGCACAGGCATAGAAGGACCTTGACCTTCAGCGAGGTTTGCACCTTTGGGTAGTGGGCTGAATGTTCCTGCAAGTGAGCCAATGGCTGCAAGCCTGCGCTCATCCACAATCACGGCGATGGATGTTAGCAAAATAAAGAATGCTAGCATTTGCATCATCAGCTCTAGGAATAATGCTGTACCTGGGTTTTTATCAGGAGGAATGGGATCGGTTTTTTTTTGTCGTTTCGCCATGATAATCAATCAAAAGCTGATGCACGGTCTTTGGGTGGTAAAAAGCCATGTAACTTTTGTTCCATGACCCGAGGATTTTCTCCTGCCACCAAGGATTGAATACCTGTCAAAATAATTTCATGCACCAGCAGCTCTTCTTTGCTTCGTGTTTTCAGCTTGGTTGCCATGGGCAAAAAGATAATATTTGCCATCAAGGCACCATAAAATGTGGTTAATAGTGCCACAGCCATGGATGGACCAATGGAGGAAGGATCTTCCATATTGGCGAGCATCAGCACCAAACCCACAAGTGTGCCTATCATGCCCATGGATGGTGCAAATGTGCCTAGTGCCGACAGCATATCTGCACCGCGCTGATGCCGCTCACTAATCTTATCCATTTCCATATACAAGATATCTTCAATTTCAGATGGCTCTTGCCCATCAATCGCCATTTGTAAGCCTTTAGCCATAAATTGGTGTTCAATATCACCCACCTTGCTTTCCAAGGCGAGAATACCTTCTTTACGCACTATTTGGGCGAGTTCAACCAGTTCAGACACTACAGCTGGACCATTGGCTGGCTTATTCAAAATAGTTTTAAGTATAATTTTAACAACACCAATAGCGTTTGCTAAGGGGTATGCCACGAGCAATACACCAAGCGTGCCCCCAATCACAATGGCAATAGAATTCATATCAATAAACCCTGTGACTGCATCACCGATGGCAAACAGAACTAAACCGAAGGCAACCACTATCCCAATTATCGTTGCTAAATCCATCGCCAACTCTCCTTCCAAGCATGATTATATAGTGTTTGCTTTGTAGTTAAGCGAAAAGCGTGCCAATTGAACAACAGCAGAGGAAAGACCTTGATGGCTTTATGGTTTATGTTAATGTAAAAAAGACACTGCCTTAATCAAGGAGGATGATATGGAAACAATAAAACGACATGGTTTATCGGTTGGGAATCATGCCTGTGCTTGTATCATCACAAGAAATAAAAAAGACTATACACATAGCTAACTCAGAGTGTTTACACCCAAAGAATATCTATTAACCATGACGGCATCGAAGTAAAGCCCTATCGTTTACTCCGCACATCCCAATAATCCCGCAACGCATCACCAGCGATATTCGCGCTCATCACCAAAAGGAACAACATCAGACCCGGATAAAACACCTGCATGGGTGCAACCAACATCAGTTGTGAACCTTCTCGAATCATGGTGCCAAGTGAGGCATCGGGGGGTTGAATACCAATACCTAAAAAGGATAACCCCGCCTCGCCAATCATCACCGCTGCAAGCCCAAAACTTGCTTCGATAAGCAAGGGTGCTGCGATATTGGGCAGCAAATGTTTGAAGGCGATATGAACTGTGTCTTGTCCGCTGGCAATGGCAGCTTCGATGTAAGGCGCGTGACGCAGCGACAACACTTGCGCTCGTGTTAATCGGGCAAATCCCACCCAACCCACAGCAGCTAAAGCGAAAATCAGGTTTTCAACTCCAGGGCCAAGCACCGCAGCCAATGCAATCGCCAATAAAATACCGGGAAATGACAACACAATATCCACAAAACGCATCAACACGCTGTCCACCCAGCCACCCAGCCAAGCAGCAACCATACCCACGCTGATGCCAATCACAGCGCATACGGTGATGACACTCACTGCTACCGAAAAGGACAAACCAATCCCTTCTGCCAAACGGCTTAAAATATCGCGCCCCAGAGCATCTGTGCCCAACCAATGTGTTGCCGTTGAACCGCTTAACACCTGATGCAAGTCCACCGCATGACCATCCATCGATTGCATGGCAGAGACAAGCAACACCAATGCTGGCAACAGCAAACAAATATAAACGCTTTTAGGGATAGCCTTAAAAATAGTCACTGTTTCTTTCCCGTCATTCCCGCGCAGGCGGGAATCCACCAGTTGCAAGCATGTATCCATGATAAATCAGTCACGATTGCTTCCGCTGCCTTGGGTCTAGCCAAAGATTAAGTAAATCCGCCAACAAATTCGCCAACACATAAAATAAGGCAATGATGAGCACACAACCTTGCACCAGCGGATAATCACGGCGTTGAATGGCTTCAATGGTGAGCAAGCCAAGCCCCGGCCAATCGAATACGGTTTCTGTAATCACTGCACCACCAAGCACTGCACCCATCTGCAAGGCAAACATGGTGACCACGGGAATAGCAGTCATACGCGCTGAATGTTTCCACCATAGCGTGGATTCCGCCACACCCATGGCTCTAGCGGTGCGAATCGCATCCGATTGCATGGATTCAAGCCAGCTAGCTCTTGCCATGCGTGATAACACGGCAGCTAAAGCTGTGCCCATGGTGATGGTTGGCAGAATAATCGAACCACTGGCCTCCATGCCTGATACAGGCAGCCAACCCAGAAACACGGAAAATACCAACATCAACATGGGTCCAAGCCAAAAGTTAGGGATGGACACGCCAAGCAAAGAAAATGACATGGCAGCAGCATCTTGGGCTTTACCCTGAAAGCGGGCAGCAATCATGCCAAGTGGTAGTGCCAAAATCATGGCAAGCAATAAACTGGTGGCAGCAAGCTGGGCGGTGGCGGGGAGTCGCTCGGTAATCAGCGTCCAAACATCGCTATGACTGATGATAGACTTGCCCCAGTCACCATGAGTCAGGCCGCTGATGTAGTTGATATATTGGGCATACAGTGGTTCATCCAAGCGCATGGCTTTGCGCAAAGCTTCTTTATCGGCTGCCAATGCCGTTTCGCCCAACAAAGCATCCACAGGATCGCCGGGCACAAGATGAAGCAAGAAGAACACAAGCGTGACCACGCCCAAAATCGTGGGCAAGGATTCTAAAATCCGAAACAGAACAAGTCGTGCCAACATGGGTGCAAACTTATCTTTGCGTGCAGCTTTTGCCATGCTTTTGTGGCAAAGTTAATGGCAAAATGGGACAAAAGCCCCAAGAATGATTATGCTGCGCACTCTTTTTACAATACAAACATGATGCACAGATGTGGAGAGCATACGCCGTGGCAAACGATAAAAAAACTGAAACTTTTAATTATAAAGACACTGTTTTCCTGCCGAAAACAGACTTTCCCATGCGGGGCAATTTGCCCACCAATGAGCCGAAACGCTTGGCAAAATGGGAAGAAGCAGGTCTTTATGCCCAAATTCGTAAAGCGCGCAAAGGCGCACCCAAGTTTATCCTTCATGATGGCCCGCCTTATGCCAATGGCTCGATTCATATTGGTCATGCGGTGAACAAAGTGCTCAAAGATATTGTGGTTCGCTCGCGCACCATGATGGGTTTTGATGCGCCATTCGTACCCGGTTGGGATTGTCATGGTTTGCCGATTGAGCTGAAAGTTGAAGAAACATTCAAGAAGAAAAAACGCAAAAAGGAAGATATTTCAGATTCTGAGTTCAGAGCCGAATGCCGTAAATACGCCAAAGGGCAAATTGATATTCAACGCGAAGAGTTCAAGCGCTTGGGCGTTATGGGCGATTGGGAAAACCCGTATGTCACCATGGATTATAAGTTTGAAGCCAATACGGTGCGTGAGATTGGTCGTTTTCTTGATAATGGTGGTTTGTACAAAGGCGCCAAACCCGTTCACTGGTGTGTTTCCTGCGCTACGGCTTTGGCAGAGGCTGAAGTAGAATATGAAGATCACACCTCATCATCCATTTTCGTGAAATTCAAAGCAGGTGAAGATTTAAGCGATATTGATGCGGCGTTAACTGGCGATATATCCGTGGTGATTTGGACAACCACACCGTGGACGATTCCTGCCAACCTTGCTGTATCTGTTGGCCCTGATTTGGATTATGTTGCCATCAAAGTCACCGACGCGGGTGAATGTAAAAACTTAAACACTGGCGAAGTCTTGATTCTTGCTGAAGGCTTGAAAGATAGCGTGTTGAATGACATTGGCGTAAGTGGTGAAGTGGTTGCTCACTTCAAAGGCTCTGTTTTAGAAAGCCGCAAGTTCCGCCACCCTTATTTAGACCAAGATGCCCCGATTTTAGTCGGCAACCATGTGACTTTGGATGCAGGTACAGGTTGCGTACACACAGCCCCTGGTCATGGTCAGGAAGACTATGAAGTTGGCTTGAAATATGGACTCAAAGGTTTTAATCCTGTGGGTAACACGGGTATTTTTGAAGACGGCACACCCGTTGTTGAAGGGCAACATGTGTATAAAGCCAATGCTATCATGGTTGAGCATTTGCAAAGCTGCGGCGCACTTTTGGCAAGCAGTCAAATCAAACACTCTTACCCACATTGCTGGCGTTGCCACAAGCCATTGATTTTTCGTGCCACGCCGCAATGGTTTATCAGCATGGATAAAAATAATTTAAGAAACAAGGCTTTAGATGCTATCAAAGCAACTGCGTGGACACCGGCTTGGGGTGAAAATCGTATTCGGTCTATGGTGGAGCAACGCCCAGATTGGTGCGTGTCGCGTCAACGCAATTGGGGTGTACCCATCACCGTGATCACATGCGCGTCATGCGATTCCCATGCCGTGACCACACCTGAAGTGGTGGAAGGCATTGCGGAGCAAGTCGAGCAAGCAGGTGCTGATGTTTGGTTTGCCAAAGATGTGGTAGACTTTTTACCCAAAGATGCAACCTGCCCCGATTGCGGCGGTGCAGATTTTGAAAAAGAAACCGATATTTTGGATGTTTGGTTTGATTCAGGCAGTACCCACGCCTGTGTTTTAGAACATAGAGATGAATTGCAATCGCCTGCCGATTTATACTTGGAAGGCAGCGACCAACATAGAGGCTGGTTTCAATCATCCTTGCTTGAATCCATTGGCACACGAGGTGTTGCGCCATTCAAGGCTGTGTTGACCCACGGTTTTGTGGTGGATAAACATGGCAATAAAATGTCCAAATCCAAGGGCAATGTGGTCGCCCCACAAAAGCTTATCCAGCAAGTGGGCGCGGATATTTTGCGCCTGTGGATTGCCTCAGCGGATTATTCTGCCGACATTCGCATTTCCGATGATATTATCAAACAACTGGCAGAGTCTTATCGCAGGATTCGCAATACCCTTCGTTTCTTATTGAGCAACCTGGATCATTTTGATGCTGCGCAAGCTATTCCGCTTGCTAAACGCAAGCCGCTAGACCAGTGGGCAATGTATCGCTTGGCAGATGTGGCAAACAAGGTTCAAGCTTCATACAATAGCTATCAATTCCACCAAATTCACCAAGAAGTGCATCATTTCTGCTCGGTAGATTTAGGCGGGTTCTATTTGGATGTGATTAAAGACCGCTTGTATTGTGATGAAGCTGCTTCGCATCAACGATTATCCGCGCAAAGCACGCTTTATGACATTGCACATACTTTGGTGCGCCTGATTGCACCCATTGTACCCATGACTGCTGAAGAGATTTGGGATTTCTTGCCTGGCGCAAGCGATGAAAGTATTCATTTGCAAACCTTTAACACGGTTGAAGCCGTAAACATCGACACGGCGGGGTGGGATGAGTTTTTTGCTATGCGTGAGCGAGTGAATGCCGCCATGGATGTTGCCAAAAAGGATAAAATCATTGGTTCATCGGTTGCAGCCAGCGTGACCATTCCTGATTTGGATATGGATTTCGCGCAAGCGGTGGATGAAAGCTATGAGCAGTTATTGATTGTTGCCAAAGCAGAAGCTGGTGATACGCTGAACATCACGGCCGCAGAAGGCATTAAGTGTCCACGATGCTATGTGGTGAGCACGCCAGCACATCCCGAGCATCAAGTACATGGCGAGCTTTGTGCCCGTTGTTTTGATGTGGTGGCTGTTTGATGCAACATATTCTCGTCCACTACGCAGAACTCGCACTCAAAGGCAAAAACCGTCGTGAGTTTGTGCGTCAGCTTGCTAAAAATATCAAGCAACTGATTGGCACAAGCCAAATTGATAAAGAGCATGGGCGTATGTTGTTGCATGTTGAGGAAATCACACCTGCTATGCTTGACCATTTGGCATTGATACCTGGTATTAGCAATTTTGCTGTGGTGTATGCTTGTTCATCCGATATTGAAGCCATGCAGGCTACAGCACAACAAGCCATTGAAGCCGCATACCCTGATGCTCGGGGTAAACGCTTTTCAGTACGCGCGCGGCGAGGCTTTAAGCAATTCCCTATGGTTAGCACGGAAATCAATTTTGAAGTGGGTGGCTTTCTGAAAAATGCCTTTGATTTTACGGTGGACATCAATAACCCTGAGATTACAGTTCATATCGAAGTAGGCGAGCATGAAACCTTTATTTACACCCATAAAATCAAGGGCGCAGGTGGTTTGCCCGTGGGTTCATCGGGGCATGGCATCGTGTTGTTTTCTGGCGGCATTGATAGCCCTGTAGCTGCATATATGATGATGAAGCGGGGCATGAAGGTTACGCTTGTGCATTTGTATAACAGCACCATCAATCGGGATTTCAGCAAAATTGAAAACCTTGCCAAACAACTCTCTTTATACCAAGGGCGAGTGCAGCTTATCATGATTGACTTGGAAGCGTTTCAACGCCATGCCATTGCATTGGTTCCGCCCCGTTATCGCATGATCATTTACAAGCGACACATGATTCGCAACGCAGAGATGATTGCCAATGAAGTGAATGCCAAGGCCCTGGTCACAGGTGATTCATTGGGGCAAGTGGCAAGCCAAACGCTTGAAAATATCCATGCCATTTATGATGCAGCAGATTTGCCGCTGCTTTCGCCACTCATGGGTTATGATAAAGAAGAAATCATTGCTGTAGCACGAAACATTGGCACTTATGATATTTCCATTGAGGATTATTGTGATATTTGCGCATATTTGATTGCAAAACACCCTGAGACCAAAGCCAAGCGCGAAGAAGTGGCAAGATTTGAAGCAGAGTTGCCTATTGAGGGCTTGGATATGATCAAACAAGAACGCATCTTTTTTGCAGGAGAAAAAGTTGAACGCACATAATCATTCGCATCATCCGCTTGAGCCTGACTTGACTGGCTTGAATATCAAACAGGCACGGCTCATGCGCCTTGCCACCTATGCTTCAGCATCAGTGGCTTTTATCTTGATTGTTTCTAAGCTGATAGCATGGATGTGGAGTGATTCCATTACCATTTTGGCAACATTGATTGACTCTTGCCTTGATGCGGCTGCTTCGTTGATTACCTTGTATGCCGTACACCATGCTTTGCAGCCAGCCGATAAGGAACATCGTTTTGGGCATGGTAAAGCCGAAGCTTTGGCAGGGCTGGGGCAATCCATGTTTATTGCGGGATCATCTATGTTTTTATTGCTTGAAGCGATCAACCGCTTGCTGCACCCTAAAGACTTGGAAGTCTTAAATATCGGCGTTGTGGTTATGCTGATTTCCATTGTTTTCACCGCAGGCTTGATTGCATTTCAACAACATGTGGTTAAACAAACAGGTTCGACTGCGATTGCCGCTGATTCCGTACATTACAAAACGGATTTATTGGTCAATGTGGGTGTGATTATCGCGCTTTTGCTTGCCATGTATGGTTGGGCGGGGTTTGACCCTATCTTTGCCATTGCCATTGCCTTTTATATTTTGCATAGCGCGTGGGAAATTGCCTCTGATGCCATTGATCAACTTATGGACAAAGAATTATCCGATGAAGATCGAGCTAATATCAAGCAACTGGCGCTTTCCCACCCTGAAGTGAAAGGTTTGCATGATTTGCGCACCCGAAAGGCAGGATTGACCACATTTATTCAATTTCATTTGGAGCTGGATGGGCATTTGAATCTGATACAAGCCCATGCGATTGCGGATGAAGTCGAAGCGACGATTAAAAAAGAATGGACGGATGCCGAAGTCATTATCCACGAAGACCCGTATGGACTTCAAGAGCCAACACCACACTTTGCTGATAGCAGTCAAAAATAAGGAAATATCATGATTTCAAGTTTGATTAAGAAAATCAAAAGTGCTTTCAAAAAAGAAACGCAACAAGCGACGAAAGAGCCTGAAAAAGTAGTATCTGAAAGCCAACCCAAGCGCAAACGACCGACCCGCAAACCACGCCAGCATAAGCAAGGTGAAGCCAAAGCGCATGGAAAAGCTCGCCACCAAGCCAAGCCACATGCGAAAAAAGTGCGCCAATCTACAAACCATAGCAAACCAGAACGGTTAAAGCCTAAGTCTGCGGAACCCATTGTCGCTGATGATGATTGGAAAGCTGAGAAAGATACTGAGTTTACCGCTTTGGGATTACCCAACGCGCTGCTTCATGCCATTGATGATTTGGGTTACAGCGAATTATCAGCAGTGCAAAAAATCGCATTCCCGATTACTCTAGCAGGTAAAGATATTGCAGGGCAAGGCAGAACAGGCACAGGTAAAACAGCCACATTTTTGATTACCGCTATTAAACATATCATTGAAAAGCCTGCCAAAGCAGGTCGCAAAACCAATCAGCCGCGTGTCTTGGTGATTGCGCCTACCCGTGAGTTGGTGATTCAAATTGCTAGCGATGCGACCAACTTAACCAAGTACACCAATATCAAGGTTCATGCTGTGTTTGGCGGCGTGGATTATGAAAAGCAGCAAAAACCATTTGCAACAGGTGTAGATATTCTAATCGGCACACCGGGTCGCTTGATTGATTTTTATAAGCAACATTGCTACGACCTTAAAGCCGTGGATGTGATGGTATTGGATGAAGCTGATCGCATGTTTGATTTGGGTTTTATCAAAGATTTACGCTTCTTGCTGCGCCGCTTGCCGAAATATGACAAGCGGCAATCGCTGATGTTTTCTGCCACGCTATCACATCGTGTGATGGAGCTTGCCTATGAGCACATGAACAACCCTGAGAAAGTGCAAGCTGAATCGGGCGATATTACTGCTGTTTCTATTGTGGAAAGTATGTATCACACCGCCATGGATGAGAAATTACCTCTATTGATTTATTTGCTTAAAACCATGGATGTGCAACGCGGCATGGTGTTTGTTAATGAAAAGCGCACGGGTGAAAAGCTTGCTAGAGACCTTGCCCGATATGGGTTCCAAGTCGGTATTCTTTCAGGCGATGTGCAACAACGCAAGCGCATGAAAATCTTGGATATGTTTACCCAAGGGGAGCTTAAGCTTCTGATTGCTACTGATGTGGCAAGCCGTGGTATTCATATTGATGGTATTACCCATGTGTTCAACTACGATTTGCCCGAAGATGCGGAATCGTATGTGCATCGCATTGGGCGCACAGGTCGAGCTGGTGCTGCTGGTGTGGCGATTTCATTTGCGTGTGAACGCTATTGTTTTGAACTACCAGCGATTGAGGCGTATATCAAGAAGTCTATCCCTGTCAAACCCATTAAGCCTGAGATGATTGCGTTGGGTGAACCCACCCATCCCGATGCCAAAGCTGAAGGGCTAAAAGCAGGGGATGCGGCAGAAAAACGCCCTCGCCAAGGTGGCAAATCAGGTGGTGGTAATCGGCAGGGAAATCGAAACGGAAGCAGTAAAAATAGTAGGCAAAATCGCCGCCCGCGCCGCCCTGCAAATAAATAAGCTATTCGTCATTCCCGCGAAGGCGGGAATCCATACTTATGATACAGCTTCGTATTTGGTGGATTCCCGCCTTCGCGGGAATGACGGCATAAAAAGTAAGGAACAATAACGATGAACATTGAACAACAAATGCAATTATTATCCCGTGGCGCATTAGAGATTCTGCCCGCAGGAAGCCTTGAAGAAAAACTAAAGCTGGCTGAAAAAGAAGGTCGCCCGCTGCGCATCAAGGCAGGCTTTGACCCCACAGCACCCGACTTGCATTTGGGGCATACCGTGTTGCTAGAAAAGCTACGCCAATTTCAACAATGCGGGCATCAAGTGGTGTTCTTGATTGGTGATTTTACGGGCATGATTGGCGACCCCACAGGCAAAAGTGCCACCCGCCCACCGCTGACCCAAGAAGAAGTGATGCAAAATGCGGAAACTTACAAACAGCAAGTGTTTAAGGTGCTTGATGAAAGCAAAACCGAAGTGCGTTTTAATTCCGAATGGCTGGGCAACATGTCTGCCGCGGATTTGATTCACATTGCAGGTAAAGCCACTGTTGCCAGAATGCTTGAGCGCGATGATTTTGAAAAACGCTACAAAGGCGGGCAAGCCATCGCCATTCATGAGTTTTTGTATCCATTGGTGCAAGGTTATGACTCGGTAGCTTTGGAAGCTGATGTGGAGCTTGGTGGCAATGACCAGAAGTTTAACCTGCTTATGGGTCGCCAATTGCAACAAGCCTATGATAAACCCACGCAAGTGATTCTCACCATGCCATTGCTTGAAGGTTTGGATGGTGTAAACAAAATGTCCAAGTCCTTGAATAATTATGTAGGCATTCAAGAGCCTGCCAAAGAGCAGTTTGGCAAAATCATGTCTATATCTGATACCCTGATGATGCGCTATTATGAGTTGTTGACAGATGTGGATTTGGATGATGTGAAAACCATGCACCCCATGGAAGCCAAGAAACAATTGGCATCTTTGATTGTATCGCGGTTTCATGGTGAAGAAGCGGGCATTGCCGCAAGAGCAGGTTTTGAAAGCCAGTTTGCTAAAAAAGAAACCCCTGATGATATTCCTGAAAAAACAATCGCTGCTGAAGATGGAAAACTGTGGATTGTCAAAGCATTATCCGAAGGCGGGTTAACGGCATCCAATGGCGAAGCTATGCGCATGATTAAGCAGGGCGCGGTCTCTGTTGATGGTGAAAAGGTGACCGACAAAGATACCCAGCTTGAAGCAGGCTCATATTTGCTCAAAGTGGGCAAACGCAAGTTTTTGCAGCTTAGGGTTGTTTGATGTCTGCTCAGAAAGTTGATGCGGTTTGGTGGCTGATTTTTATGGCATGGTTGATTGCCATGGCATCCACATTAACCAGCTTGTTTTTTAGTGAAGTCATGATGTTAGAGCCATGTGTATTGTGTTGGTATCAACGCATTTGTCTCTTCCCTTTGGCAGTGATTCTCTTGGTAGGCTTATATCCACTTGATAATCATGTCATCAAATATGCCCTTCCTTTTGCCATCGCAGGTTTGGGGTTCACGCTTTATCATATTGCCTTGTTTTACGGCTTTATTCCTGAAGGCTTAAAGCCTTGTACGCAAGGTATTCCTTGCGATGATGATAGCATGGTATTGTTTGGCTTTTTGCCGATTCCATTGCTTTCATTGGCTGCATTTTCTGCCATTATTGGGCTACTGCTTGCTGCAAAACCGAGGATACAAACATGAATCAGAAAACGATTATGATTACGACTGCTTTGCTGATGCTGATGCTGTTTGGCGGGGCGGCATATATGTATCATGCCAACCAAGTTGTTGAGAAAACAAAGCTTGTCAGTATCAATAGCGCAGCTTTGGAGCAATTTCATTCCCCTCGCCTTGGCAATCCACAAGCTAAAGTAACCATTGTTGAGTTTATGGATCCTGCATGTGAAGCATGTAGCGCATTTCATGGTCTGGTGAAGCAAACCTTGAAAACATATGATGGTAAGGTGAAGCTGGTGATTCGTTATGCACCTTTTCATCAGGGTTCGGATAAGGCTGTGGAGATATTGGAAGCGGCCAGGAAGTTGGGTAAGTTTAGCGAGGTTTTGGATTTGATGTATGGCACACAACATGGTTGGGCTTCGCATCACAACCCTCAGCCGGAATTGATTTGGCAATACCTGGCACACTATCAATTTGATGTTGCAGCCTTAAAACGCAATATTGATAAAGATGCAACGGCAAGGCTGATTGCTATTGATTTAGCCGATGCCAACACTTTGCAGGTCAATAAAACACCAACCTTTTTTGTCAATGGCAAGCCTTTACCCAGCTTTGGTTATCAGCAATTTCAAAAGTTGGTGGCAGATGAAGTGGCAGCCGCTTATGGTCAATAAATGATACACCTTAAACGCCGTGGTTTTGATTTAGGGCAGGTCAAGCAGCCAACCCAATCAAGCAGCCCGACTGCTGCACAAATCAAGCAGGCATGGCAGGGTGATGCAGTGATTGTTTTGCCGCAGCTTTTAAGTCAAGATTTAGAAAAGTATGCAAAAAACATCGAACAAGCGCATATTTTGATGCAAAATGTATTAAGAACTGCCGAATTATTACCTTTTTTAGAGCAGCAACCATATTTAGAAAGCATACAACAAAACTTCTTTATTGTTGCCGCATCTCCCGAAGAACATGATGCGCAAGGCATTGAGAAAGTTTATTTTGACGCTTTTGATAAAGATGAAGATGATGTGATGGCTGAAGAATTATGGTGCAAAGCATCATGGCTTTCCTTCCACGATGAAGATGCCTCGTTGCGCTTTCGCTTTTCGTGGGGCATGGAAGGTTATGAAGATGTATCGGCTGACCCGATCAAACAAGAATGGGCAGGTAAACTTTGTGATGTTATTTTTCCAGAATCAGCGATTATTACGAAAAATAACACCATTTTAGACCATTTATCATCTATTTTGGGCAAAAACCCATCATTTGTCGAAAGAATTGTCTATTTTAATGCACCCAATGGCGGCGCACAGTTTCACCATGATGTGGAACGCGGCCATGCGGGTGTAGTGTTTGCCCAACTTAGCGGCAGCACCTTTTGGCTGGCTGCCAGCAAACCTAAATTGATGGATGAAATCATTGCCTTTGTGCAACGAGAGAACAACCAAGCTGCCATCGCATCAGTATTACCCGAACAAACACAACAGCAAGCCTTAGCCAAACTCTGTCAAAACCGAGATGATTTAAGCAATTACATGGAAGCGCCCGACCACGATCTTGTCGAAGCCTTGATTGACCGCTGCCCTGCATTCGCAGCGCACATGGTCGCGCAAGGTTTTGCCCACCACCTCCAAGCGGGTGATGCCCTCTTACTGCCCCAACGCGATATAGACAATTGCGTTTGGCATTCTGTGTTCACCATTGGCGATGCCCCTGGCGAAGCTTTATCTTTCGCTGTGCGTTAATCACGAAACACATTGTCATGTTACTTCAGCTTTCCATGCCTTAAACTTTATGTTTGATACTTTGATGCGTATGTTTGCGCCATGAAGCATATCCAAACTGTTATCCTTGATCGTGATGGGGTGATTAACTTTGACTCACCCGATTATATTCTAAGCCCTGAACAATGGTTACCTATTCCAGGCAGCCTTGAAGCCATTGCCAGGCTGAAACACGCAGGCAAACAAGTCACCCTTTGCAGCAATCAATCAGCACTTGGACGAGGCATGATAGACCAAGCCATGTTTAATCGTATTCAAGCCAAGATGATTGCCCAAACAGAGCAAGCTGGTGGTCGCTTTGATTATATTGCTGTTTGCCCGCATGGCCCTGATGATGGGTGTGCGTGTCGCAAACCTTTGCCGGGCATGTTGCTAGACACATTGAATGCACTCGATATTCAAGATAAAAGCACAGTGGTGATGATTGGCGATTCCTACCGAGATGTGCAAGCGGCACATGCTGCGGGCATTGATGCGATATTGGTGCGCAGTGGTTATGGTGATGCGGATGCGATTTTTGAAAAATCCAAGGTGTTGATGCCGAATATCCAGTCGTTTAACAACTTGGCTGAGGCTGTTGCCATGCTTTTGGATCAGTAATAAGGGAGGTTGTAATTGATTGTATTACGCTCATTGTTGTTTTATGCCTTTTTTATTCCATGCACCATCAGCATTGCCATGCTGGTGTTAATCACACGGATATTTGGGCGAGAGGCAGCTTGGCAAGTTGGTCATCTTTGGGGCTGGTGTGGTAATGCGTTGCTGCGTTTATTTTGTGGTATCAAGGTTAAAATTGAGGGTAAAGAGCATATCCCTAGTAAGCCGTGCGTGATTGTATCCAATCATCAGTCCACATGGGAAACCACGACATTTCCAACGGTATTTCCTCCATTTGTTTGGATTCTAAAAAAAGAGTTGTTGTATATCCCTATTTTTGGCTGGGCTTTATTTGCTTTGGGCTCGATTGCCATTGTGCGCAGTAATCCGCGAGAAGCCTTGAAACAAGTCAATACGCAAGGGCAGGCGCAACTTCAAGCGGGTCGCTGTGTGGTGGTTTTTCCAGAAGGAACGAGGATGCCAGCGGGCAAGCCAGGCAAGTATCAGCCCAGTGCGGTGATGTTGGCAAAACAAGCTAAAGTTGCCATATTACCTGTGGCGCATAATGCGGGTGTATGCTGGCCTAAGGGTAAAATCTTGAAATATCCAGGCACGATTACCATTCGCATATTGCCGCCGATTGCCGCAGAAGATGTGCAAGCGAAAAAACGCAATGATATTTTGACAGAATGTGAAACACGGATTATTGCCGCGTGCCAAGATATTGGTGGCTAATGTGTGTGCAGAAGGCAGATATTGTGAAAAGGTGGCAAGGATGAAGTGGATAGGTTTTATGTTGAGTTTATGGTTTATTCCACTGTCGGCACAGGCGATTGAGTACCAATGGGTAAACGAGAAGGGAGAGGAAGTTTCGCTTGCTCAATTTAAGGGAGAGCCTGTGCTTCTTCATTTTTGGGCAAGCTGGTGTCCACCATGTCGCACGGAGCTGCCAGCTATGCAAACTTGGATTAAAGCAAACCCGGAAATCAATGTGGTGGTTATATCTTTGGATTATGCGCATGGTGGCGCATCTGCGTTTTATAAACAAAAGCAAATTGATTTGCCACTGAATATGGGCAAACAAAGGGAAACCATGGCATTGGGTGTGCGCGGTTTGCCAACAACGATTGTGGTTGATGCTGATGGCAATATTAGTCAAAGGCATGCGGGTGATTTGAACTGGGATGATGCGCGGGTTAGTCAAATGGTGCTGGGTTGGCTGCGGTAAATATCTGGCTTTTAAGCCTTGCTTTGCTGTTCGCATCCAGTGCGAATGCAACCACATTGACGCTGAGTGAAAAAGAGCTTGCTCAAGTCGATGCTGGTCGATTGATTATCCATGCTGCATCCACCAAAGATAGTTATGTGAAGGAAATCCATGCTTTTTTGCGGATTAACGCGCCTGCGGAGAAGGTTTTTGCATTGATTACGGATTATGCGCATTTGCCTTCCTTTATGCCTCACCTTGAGCGAACTGAGGTGTTAAACCAAGATGAAACAGGGGCTGTGGTCAATTATTATTTGGATTTGCCATTTGGTGTGCATAAGCAATACCGTTTACGGTTGGATTATGATAAACAACCCAATCGCTGGCGCATGTCGTGGCATCAATGGGATTGGCAAGGTTTAGATCCTGAACATACGATTGCGGACACTACAGGTTATTGGGATTTGAAAGTGGTGGATGCGCAAACAACACTGCTGCATTACTACACCAAAACCGACCCAGGGCATGTACCATTTGGTTTGGGCTGGATTGTGGATTATTTAACAGAAAAAACGGTGGTTGAACTGTTGGAAAACACCAAAGCCAAGGCGGAAGAACAATAACATGGCAAAAATTGGGGTGAAACCAGCGTTTTTTGTCGGGCTGATGTCGGGCACATCTTTGGATGGTATTGATGCGGCTGTTGTGAAAATAGTGGATCAAGATGTTGAGCTTGTGGCTTTTACGACATGTATGCTTGAAGATAAACTGAAAGAACCCATTTTGCGCTTAAATCACCCTGGTTTTGATGAGATTGATGCTATGGGCGTGTTGGATAGAGAGCTTGGCTTTGCTTTTGCCAATGCTGCATTGCAAGTGATTGAAAAAGCGGGTTTAGAGCCTTCGCAAGTGACAGCGATTGGTTCACACGGACAAACCATTCGCCATCGACCACAAGGTATAGACAATAGTTTACCATTCACGCTGCAAATTGGTGATGCGGCAACCATTGCGGAGAAAACTGGCATCACTGTGGTATCGGATTTTAGAAAACGCGATATTGCAGCATGTGGACAAGGCGCACCACTGGTTCCTTTCGTGCACCAACGCGTGTTTGCGCAAGAAGATAAAAATATTGCCGTGTTAAACATCGGTGGCATTGCCAACATCACTTACCTTGGTGCAGATGGGGTGGTTTTAGGCTTTGATACAGGGCCAGGCAATATGGTGATGGATGCGCTGATGCAGATCATGACGGATGCTCGTTTTTGTTATGATGAGGGGGGTGAACTGGCAGCAAGTGGTCATGTTTATCAACCTTTATTGGATGATTTATTGCAGCATCCATTTTTCAAAAAAGCACCACCTCGCTCCACAGGCAGAGAAGATTTTGGTGAGGATGTCGTGCATCAAATTATGGCTGTGGATATTTCCGATGCCGACAAAATGGCAACAGCATGTGAACTGACTGCGCAAGGTATTGTTGATGTGTTGCAGTATCTTCCTGAGCCACCTGAGATATGGCTGTTGTGTGGGGGCGGGGCATTCAATCATCATTTGAAACAACGCCTTGCGGACTTATTAACCCCTGCACAAGTGCAAACCACAAGCGATGTGGGGCTGCCCGTTGAAGCGGTGGAAGCAGTTGCATTTGCCGTGCTTGCCGAGCGCACACTGGCTGGCGAAGTGAATACTTTATCGGCAGTGACAGGTGCGTTGCATGATGTGAGCGGCGGGCAAATTATCTTAGGCAAGAATGCAAAGGTTGTGGCAAACAGCTAAAAAACCTGATTTTATAAGGCGTTGACAGTATTCGGCAGAGTTTTAGCTTGCCGCTTTTTGATATTATTAGGTTTAGGATGATTTCCCATGCAAATGACTGGCGCTGAAATTTTTGTAGAATGTTTGAAACGCGAAGGCGTGGAAGTCATTTTTGGCTACCCAGGTGGTGCAGTGCTGCCGATTTACGATGCTATTTTCCAGCAAAGTCACTTTAAGCATATTTTGGTGCGCCATGAGCAAGCAGCGCTTCATGCAGCCAACGGTTATGCGCGTGTGTCGGGTAAATGTGGTGTTTCTCTTGTAACTTCAGGGCCAGGTGCAACCAATGCCATCACAGGTTTGGCAGATTCCAATGCCGATTCCATTCCCAATGTATGTTTTACTGGGCAAGTGCCACTTGCCATGATTGGCTCTGATGCGTTTCAGGAAGCGGATATTATTGGTATCACTCGATCCGCCACCAAACACAATTTTTTGGTCAAGGATGTCAAGGATTTGGCGATGACCATTCGCCAAGCCTTTCATATTGCGACCACAGGCCGCCCTGGCTCGGTTGTGGTGGATATTCCTAAGGATATTGGCTTTGCCAAGTGTGAGTTTGTGTGGCCTGAAGAAGTCAATATGCGCTCGTATCAACCCAAAACCTATGGGCACTCTGGGCAAATTAAAAAAGCAGTAAAAGCCATGCTGGCTGCCAAACGCCCCATGTTGTATTCAGGTGGTGGCATTATGCATGCCCAAGGTTCGGCAGCATTGTTGAAAAAATTGGCGCATCAGCTCCATGCGCCCGTGACCAACACCTTGATGGGGCTTGGTGGTATTCCCTTTGATGATAAGCATTTTGTAGGTATGTTGGGTATGCACGGCACTTATGAAGCCAATATGGCAGTGTCGCACTGCGATTTGTTGGTATGTATTGGCGCACGGTTTGATGATAGGGTAACAGGTCGTCTGGATGCGTTTGCACCTGATGCAAAGGTGATTCATATTGATGTTGACCCAACTTCGATTTCCAAGAATGTAACTGCTGATTTACCTATTGTGGGTGATGTTGGTTTGGT
>JALSGX010000005.1 GCA_026982535.1 Ghiorsea sp.
CCAGAGAAAACCAATGTTTATTTAATGGATAATCGTGGCCGCCTGTTGGCACAGCGAGTGGAAAAAACTATACACCCAGAAGGCTCGCTGCTAACAGAACACACAATCGTCCGCCACTTATTAACAGGAAAAAACTGGAGCAGCACCCTTAAGCTTCAAGGTTTGTCCGGGCAACAAGTGTTTGCCATTGGCTCACATATCCCTCATCTCAACTGGTCACTGATATCAGAAATTCCTGCATCAAAAATCAATAAACCTATTCAACAATTCATTCTGACCTTTATCGCCATATCGTTTCTTATACTCATTGTCTTTGGCATTGGTGGTGTTGTTTTGGTGCGTAAAATGTTAAAGCCTGTATCCGATCTCACCCAAGCTACACAAAAGGTACAAACAGGCAGCTATGATGTATCCTTAAGACCTTCGCCCTACACCGAACTCCAAAGCTTAAACGATAGTTTTCAGCATATGCTAGAAGCCATTGCCGCGCGTGAAGAAAAGCTGCAACAATTGATGCTGGCCATTGAACATTTAGATGAGTCAATCATGTTGGTTGATCAATATGGCGTGATTTCTTATGTCAATCCCGCCTTTGAACATATCACACAATACAAGCGTGAAGAAGTAGAGGGTAAACATATTGAAAGCCTGCTCAACTCTGAGCACAGCAATACCTCTTGCCATAAGCTTAGCTATTGCCTTGAAACACAGCAGGGATGGGAAGGCAGACTAACAGGCTATACCAAAAATGGTGCAGCTACCCCCCTTTGGCTACATATATCCCCTGTATATCACAACCATCAAATCACCCACTTTATTGCTATTGCCCGAGATATGTCCGAGCAAGAAAAATTAGAAGCGAATCTACGCCAATCACAAAAAATGGAAAGCATAGGCACACTTGTCGGCGGCATTGCTCACGACTTCAACAATAGTCTTGCTGCAATACTGGGTAATGCCTACTTAGCGATGCGCTTGATGGACACAGACCAACCAGACCTTGCCAAAGAGAAGGTCAAACGCATTGAAGAGATAGTGAGCCAATCATCCAAAATTGTTGCGCAACTGCTTGCCTATGCGCGTAAAGCTATTGTTCAAAAGGAAACGATTGAGCTTACCGCACTCATTCAGGAAACACTAACCTTAGCACATGTGACCATTCCAGAGAATATACACCTTAAAGTATCGATCCCTGATGAGCCCGTGTATATCTTTGCGGATCAAACACAAATACAGCAAGTCTTACTCAACTTGCTCAACAATGCCAGAGATGCCGTGGTACAGGCAACCCACCCCAGCATAGAACTAAGCTTGCGTACAATACTTGCTGACCAAACCTTTCAACAACGACACCCTGACTGCTCATGCCAGCAATATGTATGTATCAGCGTATCCGATAATGGACATGGGATAAACCAAGATCAATTAGAGCGGATATTTGACCCTTTCTTCACCACAAAAGAGGTTGGCAAGGGCACTGGGCTTGGATTATCCATGGTACATGGCATGATAAAGAGCCATCAAGGGTGCATTGAGGTGGAAAGCCAAGTCAGCCACGGTACCTGCTTCAACATTTACTTGCCGATTGTTCAAGCTGACGAATCCCAAGAAACAGCACCCCAAGCCTTAGCCAAAGACAACTTGCAGCAACCAAGTAGTGCAACCATCCTAGTGATCGACGACGACGATGATGTGCGTGATACACTGGCAGAAGTGATTTCATCACTGGGCTATACCGTACTTCAAGCATGTGATGGTATTGCGGGCTTGCAACTGTTTGAGCAGCACCCTGAGATAGACCTGATACTGGTTGATGTGGTCATGCCACGCATGGGCGGTGTGGAATTTGCCCAGCATATCCGAGAAGCATCCAATATTGGCATTGTTTTTCTCACAGGCTATGACGCAGAAACACTGCAACATTATGAAATCAGCAACCACAGCACTTTTTGCAAACCTATCAAGCATAAGACCTTACAACATGTGATACAGCATATGCTCAAGGCTAAGCATCACAATCATAAACCCGAGAACCATTGACAATACACTTCCCTACCCTACCCTCGGCTAAATTACCAATATACATACACATCTTGGAGGTCAGGAAATGTTGATTGGCATTGATATTGGGTTTGGGTTTACCAAAGCAACCGATGGTAAAGACTTTCTTGTCTTCAAATCTGTATATGGTGAGTCGGTTGACCTTCAATTTCGTGAAAATCTCCTCCAGACCGAAAAAAATGATGAGCATATTCAAATTGAAATTGATGATACGCCATACTTTGTGGGCGAACTTGCAGAGCGCCAAAGTTCTAGTCGGTCTTTCACTCTGGATCAGCATCAGTTTGTTTCATCATCAAGTAAGATTTTAGCGCTTGCCGCCTTGAGCAAGCTTGTTCATGAACCCAAGCAAAGCATCAAGCTTGTCGTAGGCCTGCCTATTGGTCACTATCGCCAATACAAAAAGGAATTGAAAGAAACACTTCAAACTACACATAACTTCACATCGGTTGATGCCAATGGTGTGCGTACTGAAATGCAAATTGCAGTGTCTGATGTTCGCGTACTCCCGCAACCCATTGGTACAGTCATGGATAGGCTGTTAGGGGCAACAGGCATACCCAAGAATCAGCGCTTTGCCTCCGATAAAATTGGCATTATTGATGTTGGCTTCCGCACCACAGACTACACCATTTCAGATAAAGGGCGATATTCTGAACGAGGTAGTTTAACCACGCGAAATGGCATTTCTCGCGCATTTACAAAAATCGGCGCCAAGCTAAAAGAAGCATGTAATATTGATATTGAGATTTACCGCTTATTTGAAGCCATAGATTCAGGAAGTATCAAAATCAGGGGAAAGTCCTACGACTTGAAACCCATCACTGAAAGGTCATTCCAGCAGCTTGCTACAGCTATCGCAACGGATGCCAATACACTTTGGGCAGATGATTGGGATATGGATGCCATTATGATCACTGGCGGCGGTGGGGCTGTGCTTGCGCCTTATATCGAAAAACAGCTTGAAGGTGTGGTTATTCCTATCAAACAAGATCTGGATTACCGGCTACACAATGTTCGGGGTTATTACAAGTTTGGCTTGTACACATGGCGTACAAAAGAGCAATGAAGCTATTGAAGCAAGCGTGGTACAGCCAAGGTAAACATGGGAATATCGGCTTCAAAGAAGCTGCCATCATCAGCTTGCATTTGATATGAACCTTGCATACAGCCTACAGGTGTTCGCAATACGGTAAAGCTGCTATATCGATGCTCGCTTTGCGGTGCTATCACAGGCTGTTCACCAATCACACCATCACCTTGCACTTCCGTCACATTGCCATCAGCATCAGTAATCAACCATTTTCGTGATAATAATTGGGCTGCCTGCTCGCCCTTATTCGCAATACAAATATGATAAACAAAGACATATTCACCTTGGCGTGATTGCTCGGCTTGGTATTCGGTCTCAACGGTGACTTCAATATGATGTTTCATGGTTTGACCTCATGCACCTTCTCACAATGCAGCTTATAGCAATATAAATGGCAATAAAGCAAACATAGCCACAATCAATACTGCCAGCAACACCAAAAAGACTTGCACAGGATGTTGTTTTATCTTTTTCCATACCGTTGGCTGCTCACCTTGCGCACAAAGCTCTGCATATTGGGCTTGTGCATCCTTATAGCGTTGCACCTGATAGGTTTGAATCAAAGCTTTGCCTTGTTCGAGTTGTGTTTCATCATGCAGCCAAATAGCTGCAAAGCCTAAGCCCCATCTACCATTCGTGGTCTCATAAAAATCAATATGATTCGCTTCCAACAAAGCACGAATATCATCGGCTTCATCTTCTTCCACACCGCGAAGCTTAAATAGCATTACAGACATGGTTTATCCTGCTGCTCGATATACAAAGTACGGCTTGGGAAAGCAAACGCCAAGTCCAGCGACTCCAACAACTGCATAATCTGCATATTCACCTCTTGCCGCACTTGCAAATACACTGCCCACTCTTTGCTCTTGCTGAAATAATAAAGAAAAATAGACAACGCCGAATCTTCAAAATTATCAAACTTTACCAATGAAAACTCTTGGTCCACCCCGGGATGCTCTGCCAATATTTTTTCAATCCCTGCAATAGCCTGCTGCATTTTTTCCGTGGATGTGTCATAAGTGATACCAATACGCATTTTAATCCGCCGCTTGGAGCGGGCATCAATATTATCAATCACCATATTGGCAAGCATAGAATTGGGCACATTCACCAAAGTTTGAGAAAAAGTACGGATACGGGTGGAACGAAAACCAATTTCTTCAACCACACCTTCAAACTCAGATGTTTTAATCCAGTCGCCCACCACAAATGGACGGTCAACCAACAACATAATGGAGCCAAACAAGTTGGCAATCGTATCCTTGGCAGCCATCGCCACTGCAATACCGCCAATACCGAGAGAAGCAATCAAACCAGAAATGGAATAGCCCATATTTTGAGCCACCACCAAAACACCTGTCACCACAAGGAAAAGCTTTAGGGTTTTGGATATAAAAGGAACAAGCTGATCATCCAGTGATGAGTCCGTCGTTTTTGCCCGTGATAAAGCATATGCCGACAAACCATCAATCAACCGCCACAAAAACCAACCAATAAGTACAATACTTGCCATGCGCCCTACGCGTTCCACAATATCAAGAATAGGCAACACCTCAGAAGATGGCTTTAATACCAACACAGCAGCCCACATACCCATCAACAAAATCAACCAAGACAATGGCTTTTGGGCTGCTGCAAGCAGAGCGTCATCCAGCGTAGTTTCCGTGCGTTGGGTTAGCTTTTGTGTGACCTGATGAAGCCATTGTAGCAAGTAGCGATGAACCACAACCGTCATAAACAAAACTGCTATGGCAAAGCCCCAGCGGGAGTAGTCGCTATCACCCAAAGCTATCAGTATTTGTTCGATATTTTCCAATACTTCCCTCTCTTATTCCAAAGCATTGACGCATTCTATCATGTTTCCTAGACTAGCCATAGTCAAGATGGGGAGAGCATATAGATGAGCCAAGCACAATTACAAGCACTTTTTTCAACACCAGAAGCCTTGTATGCCTTGGTTGGGCGCAAAGTTCGCTACCTTGGTGATGACTATTTCATTTGTGATTTATTGCCTGAAGAAGACATGATGATTCTTGCCTCACATTATGACAAAGCTGTGCAGGACGACTCTTTTGGGCGTGCTACGCGTATGGTTCCTAAGCAACACAACCTGCGCTTTCGTGATGCGGAGGGTAAACCTACCGCTATATGGGATGAAATCATTTTCTTAGACGGAGCACTATAATGGCAGAATGGATTGAAGTTGCACCTGAAGAGGCTTGCCCTCAAGGTCAAAAGATTGTCGTGGATACAGATGCGGGAAAAATTGCCATTTTTCACTTGAAGCAAGGTTTATATGCGATCGAAGACAGATGCTCTCATGATGGGGGTGAGCTTGCCAGCGGCGTGTGTGATGGTGATGAAATCATTTGCCCAAGGCATGGCGCTCGTTTTTGTATCCTCAATGGTAAAGCCTTAACCCCACCTGCCTATGAAGATATTGAAGCGTTCAGGGTTCGTGTGGTCGATGGCATGATTCAAGTCGATATTGACACTTAAACCATGAAGAAAACAGTGGTACAATGCCATCAGTGTCAATTCTACTATATTACATGGGACAACATATTCCCTTTTGGCTGTAAAGCCTTTAACTTTAAGTCAGCCAAGCTACCTGCTTTGGATGTATTGCAATCATCGGGTCGCCCATGCTTAAAGTTTGAACCCAAAACAGGAGCAAGAAACCATGATTAAACATATCGTTATGTGGACACTACACGACAAACAAGATGCCCTGCTTATCAAGCAAACACTTGAAGCCCTTAAAAACAAGATACCAAGCATTATTGATATTGAAGTGGGGATTGACTACAGCCAGACTGAAGCATCCGCTGATGTTGTTTTGTATTCCACCTTTGCCAACCGCGATGCTTTGGCTGCCTATGTACAGCACCCTGAGCATCAAGCAGTTATCCCCATGATGCAAAAGCTCACAACATCACGCAAGGTGGTTGATTATGAAACATAGCGCGATCATGTTACCTTTCATCGTTTTAGCAAACGCCGCACTTGCTGAAGATATTGATTTACATCAAGAACTTTCTCCCCACATTGAGCAAGAGCAAGTGGAAGTACGCACCTACAAACACGAAGAGGATGGTGCAGAAATCACAGAGTACCGTTCAGCAGGTAAGGTATGGATGATTAAGGTGCAGCCTGCAGGAGGCTTCCCTCCCTACTATTTATACGATGATGAAGGCGATGGTAATTTTGAACGCCGCATCGCAGGCAACAAAATACCTTCTCCTCCCATGTGGGTCATCAAACAGTGGTGATAGCACCACCCATACAATTGCTGCTACTCACCGACAGCAAGCGCTTTGATACACAACAAGCCATGCTTCACTGCATCGAACAAGCCATACAAGGTGGTGTCGACACAATCGTCTTGCGTGAAAAAGGTATGGACTCCGCCAAGCTGTTAGCACTTGCCTCCAAGCTTCGCATCTTAACAAATACCCATCATGTCAGGCTGGTGGTTCACAGTCATGCCGATATTGCCAAGGCTGTCGATGCAGATGGTGTGCATGTGGATGCCAAATCCATCCCTGAAGTTGCATCAATGAAGCAGTGGTTGGGTGATGGCTACCTTATCTCGGCTTCATGTCATCATGAGGGTGAATTAAAACTCGCTGAAAGCCAAGGGGCAGACTTTTGCTTTTTATCACCTGTGTTTCCCACACCATCACACCCAGATACACCATCCTTGGGCGCAAAAACATTTCTCAAGCTCGCCGCTCTCGTGGATATACCTGTTCTTGCCTTAGGTGGTATTGAACGCGATGTGCTCCACTTATTGCAAGGGCATGGTGTTGCGACCATGGGTACAATTCTAAACGCAAAAGACCCTAAGGCAGCAGCGCAAAGCCTATTACTTTAACGCCTACTATGATGACTCTGCATTATGGTACACTTTTTGCACATCATCACAAAAGTTCAAGGCATCAATCAAGTTCCGCAAATCTTGCGCATCATCACCAGAAATAGCACATAAGCTTTGTGGCTCATAAGAAATATCGTCCACCACAAACGATATGCCTGGAAATGCTGCCATGAGTGCGTCTTTTGCTTTGCCATATTCCGTATGTGGTGTGAGTACAGTTATCATACCATCTTCAAGCTCAATATCCTGCACATCCACATCTGCCATCATCAGCGCTTCAAGCACAGCATCTTCATCATGACCTTTGAACACGAACAGCGCAACATGATCAAACATGTGTGCCACAGCACCGGGGCTCCCCAGCTTGGCATTGTTTTTGGTAAAGCATTTGCGAACATCCGCAAAGGTACGGTTAGGATTATCCGTTAGACAATCCACAATCACCATACAGCCTCCAGGACCAAAGCCCTCGTAACGGGCAGGTTGAAAATCCTCACCAGCTCCACCTTCCGCTTTATCCAAAGCATTTTTAATCACATGCGCTGGTACTTGGTCTTTTTTTGCATTATCAATCAACCGGCGTAACGCTAAATTAGCATCTGGATCAATGCCACCACTCTTGGCGCACACATAAATCTCTCGCCCATACTTGGAATAGACTTTTGCCTTCATGTCTGAAGTCTTTGCCATCGATTCCTTACGGTTTTGGTATGCTCTTCCCATCTTTTCTCACCTTATTCAGCTAATCTATCGCCAACCTTAGTCAGTTTAGCTTTTTCTTCAATTGATCCAAAAAGTTTAAGGCATCAATCGGGCGCAGGGCATTGATGTCTGCTTCTTCAAGCATATTCTCAATCATGGAAAGCTTTTCAAGACATTGTTCTTGCTTCCGTCTTTCCGCTTCAGCAAACAAGCCCAACTGCACCTTACCTGACTCAGCTTGCAGCTGTGAATCATACTCGAGCCTGTATAAATGCTCCCTTGCCCGCTTTATCACATCAGGTGGCAGCCCTGCCAATTGTGCCACAGCTATGCCGTATGACCTGTCTGCGGCATTTTCAACCACTTGATGCATAAAAATCACCTCGCCCTTCCATTCACGCACCGTCACTGAGGCATTAAAAGCCGTAGGGTGGCTATCAGGTAAATCAGTTAATTCATGATAGTGGGTTGCAAACAAGGTCAACACATCTTTAGCTGAAATCAAGCGTTCCGCCACAGCCCACGCAATCGCCAGACCATCCCAAGTGCTCGTGCCACGCCCTATTTCATCCACAATTACCAAAGAACGCGGCTCAAGTTGGTGAAGAATGGCTGCCGTTTCCATCATTTCCACCATAAAGGTTGATCGCCCTGATGCCAGCTCATCACCTGCACCCACCCGAGTAAACAAGCGTTTGGTCAGCGGTATCCTTGCTGCTTCAGCAGGCACAAAGCAGCCCACATGTGCCAACCAAACCATCCATGCCACTTGCCGCATGTATGTGGACTTACCACCCATATTAGGGCCTGTTAAAAGCATAAACTGCCGTTTTTTCATATCCATGTGTGTGTCGTTGGCAACAAAAGGGGCGTCATCCAAACATTGCTCCACCACAGGGTGGCGCCCCCCTTCAATCTTCAAGGTCTTACCTTGGTGAACTTCAGGGCAAACATATTGATACTCCACCGCCAACTCAGCAAAACATAATAGCACATCAAGGCTTGCGACAGCCATAGCTGCTGATTGAATGGAAGCTATTTTGCCAGTGATGTCCTGCTGAAGCTGCGCAACCAAAGCTTCTTCACGCTGCATAGCGGCATCCTTGGCTCCCAATATTTCGGATTCAAACTGATGTAACTCATCGGTGATAAACCGCTCTGCATTGACCAATGTTTGCTTGCGTACATATTCTGGCGGGGCAGCGGCGGCTTGAGCTTTGGATATTTCAATAAAATAACCAAACACTTTATTGTATTTGACGCGAAGGTTAGCAAGGCCTGTGCGCTCCTTCTCCCTAGCTTCATAAGCTTGCAGCCAGGCATCTGCGTCATTTGCCAAACCACGCAATCGATCCAACTCCATGTCAAAGCCTTGGCGAATCACCCCGCCATCACGGAACAGTGCAGGCGGAAGCTCAACCAGCGCTGAGTCAAGCTTCTCACCCAAAGCTTCTAACCCCTGCATCGCATCTCGTATTTCAGCAAACAAACCACTTCGCCCATGCAGCGCTTGAATCAAATTGGGAAGCGCTAAAAGGCTATCTGTTAAGCCTCTAAAGTCGCGTGGTGCAGCGCGATTGAGAGCTATGCGCGTCAACATACGCTCCATATCACGAATAGGTTGAAGTGCAAGTTGAATGTTTTCACGCGTATTCATGTCATCCACAAGGCTTTGTACAGCCTGCTGTCGGGAAGTAATGGTCTCAATATCCATTAAAGGATGGTCAATCCAATCTCGAAGCAAGCGCGCCCCCATTGGCGTACGCGTTTTATCCAATACTGAAATCAAACTGCCCTTGCGCTCACCTGCCATGGTGTAATGCACTTCTAGGTTGCGCCGTGTTCGCATATCAATACGCATACCTTGTTGCTGATCATGAAATACAGGTAATGATAAATGTGCCATACTACACTTCTGCGTTTGCTCCACATAAACCAATACCGCAGCAATGGCTTTGGCAGTTACATCATGCCCTTCAAGGTTTAAGGCACTCCAATCGCCAAGTCCAAAAAATTGGTTTAGCTTTTCCTTGCAAACTTCAATGGAAAAGCTCCAGTCACCAATCTCCCATGTTTTGATACTTTCCAAGCCACCGGGTAAGGTTATGTCATGTTGAACCAACAACTCTGCAGGACCAAGCACACTTAAATACTCTTCCAGGTCATTATCAGCAATCAAGCCTTCAGTCAACTTCCATTGCCCAGATGCAATATCCAGTGCCGCTACAGCCCAGCGCTCTTGTTGCATATACAATGCAGCAAGTGGTGCGATACTGGTTTGTTCCAACAGGGAGGACTCTGTAATGGTCCCTGGTGTAATCACCCGCACCACTTCACGCCGCACAGGCCCTTTACTGGCATTTGGAGCTTCCATTTGATCACAAATCGCAACCCTGCAACCTGCTTCAACTAGCTTTGCAAGATAGCTTTCTGCTTGATGCCAAGGCACGCCTGCCATGGGAATATCTTCACCATTTGCCTTACCGCGCTTGGTCAGCGTAATATTCAGAATCTTGGCGGCTTCAATCGCATCCTCGAAAAACATTTCATAAAAATCACCCATGCGATAAAACAATATGCAGTCCGCATATTCAGCCTTAATTTTAAGGTATTGCTGCATCATGGGTGTATGTTCTGATTTGGGTTGACTTGCCATGGCGTAAATGTAGCAGAATTATTTCAAGAGACACCCGCTAGAATATGCGTAAAGTTGGCGATATCAATATCATAACGAGGTACACACATGACAAACCACAATGCGCGTCAAGTCAGTTGGTTGTATAAGCATAGCTATATGCTACTACCAATCCCTATTGTCGCAAGCGGCATGTTTGCCGCTTATGTCGTTTATACTGGAGACGACAAAATTGATGCTTATTGCACCATTGCCAAACATGAGGCTGCCTATGGGCAACAACAACTCAAGGATTATGATTTTGAATATCGCGCAAAGGAAACGCTGGCCATGTGCAAAGCCAAAGATAAAGATCTGGATCAAGCTGATGGCCGCAATCATGGTCGTGTTCGCTGGTTCACATGCAAAGGTACCACTTGTGGACCTGGCTGGGAAAACTTTCTAGCTGAAAAATAACCTACTTTTTCTTTTTATCGCCACCAAATATCAACCAATATAGACCCAAAAGTACTGTCGGTGTCCAAACAAATATGCGCTCAACCGTATAACTTGGCCATGAAACACCAAACATCATATCCAGCGAAAACACCAATACCCAAACAAAAAATAAGCCAACCAACAGTGTCTTTAGGTTATCTTTAGTCAACACACAACTCCTTCAACCAACACAATCTTGAACATAATAAAAAAGGCGACCCTAAAGGTCGCCTTTCTACAGCTTCTACTCAAGCTTTATTCTACTTCAGGCTCGGCTGCCATACCGCCGCCCATCTCATGCACACGCACGGTTAAGATTTTGATAGAAACCTCATCCAAGCGATCAGCAAATGATGGCATCATAGCCGTACGACCATGAGCAATGGTATCTCGAATGGTCGCCATATCGCCACCAAAGCGATAAATACCATCGGTCAGGTTTACCGCACCCGTATCAAAGTCGCCATTGAGCATAGAACCTTTAGCATTTGCGCCGTGGCAACCTGCACAATTTTCTTGGAACAATTCATTTGCCGCGGCAAATGAACCTTTGACCAACTCACCATCATCATTCAACTCTGCTTCACCAGAAGCCAATGCCATAACAAATGTCGTGAGTGTATCCACATCAGCATCCGTTAACTCATCATTACCACCTTTAGGCGGCATGGATGCCTCACGACCATCTGTGATGGTTTCTTGAATTTTAGCCGCCCAACCACCAAAGAGCCAGTCATCATCTGTTAAGTTTGGAAACGAAAGCTCAGGGTGAGCATCGTTCAAGTTACCTTGACCACCAGAGCCATGGCATGCTGCACAGTTGTCACCAAACAGTACAATGGAACGACCCAAAGCAAATTGGCGCATATCATCATCAGCAAGAATTTCATCGACCGACATAGAAGCAAGCTTAGCCATGGATGCTTCACGCACTGCTTCAATCTCAGCAACATCATCACGCATTTCGTTGATTGCAGTCCAACCACTTTGATATTTCATATCACCAGCTTTAATGGTTAGATCAGTATGCCCTTTTGCTTTTAAGGCATCAATCTCAGCCTGCGTCCATGTCTCACCTTGGTAGTATGGGTTGGAGTTGATCAATGCCATAATCCCTTTGGTATGTCCATCAACCAAGACTTCCATACCTGTAATACCATTCACCACTTCCTGAATTTTATTATTCAAGGGTGTTGATGGGTAAATAATGTAGTAGCCTGTTACAAAAATCAAACCTATGTAAAAGCCCCACGCCCACCATGTTGGTGGTGGATTTTTCAGTTCTCGAATACCGTCCCACTCGTGGCCAGTACTGTTATCATTTTGATCATGATGATCACTCATGTTTAACCCTCCTCGGATTTCTTTTTAGGTTGTTGTTTGATGTCTTCTTCATCAAACACAATGTTCTTTTGTTCAACATAATCATCGTCTTTTGCGCGAAAGAACCATAGATAAAGTGCAACCGTCAAAACAACGATGATTATTGTAAGTGTACCAAAGCTCATAGATTACTTACGGTAAGGTTGACCGAATTTATCATGATAATAATCGACACCTTCCTCGAAGTGAACATGAGTACCTAGTTGTTGCAAGTAAGCAATCAAAGCATCCAGCTCGGTTATATCTGAAGCATCACCATCAAATGCACGCACATTAATGGGCGTAGGCTCAAAAGAGTCTGTCCAGGTCACAACTTCACCATCATGCTTCCATACCTTGCTCTCATAGCGTTTGCGAAGCCCTTCTTCTCCAGCACCATCGTCAACACCTGCTTGCGCTTTGAGATCTGCTTCCCAGTTTGCAATATGCTCATCACTATAGGGAACATTCATCATGGCAAGCACTTCCATGCGTGCTTTTGTAATGCTTGTATCAAGGGGCGTTTCTTCCAACCATGGGTAGTTTGGCATGACCGATTCAGGAACCACAGAACGCGGTGCCCGCATATGTTGAATATGCCAAGCATCGGTGTATTTACCACCCAAACGAGCCAGATCAGGACCAGTACGCTTGGAGCCCCATTGGTAGTTGTGGTCAAATTGTGACTCAGCAGCCAATGAGAAGTGACCATATCGTTCTTTTTCATCACGGAAAGGGCGAATCATTTGCGAATGGCAAAGGAAACAGCCTTCACGACGATAAATCGCGTAGCCTTCAAGCTCCAGTGGTGTCAAAGGACGAACGCCTTCCACCGCTGGTTCAGCATCATCAAGATAGTATGTAGGTACAATCTCAACAATACCGCCAACTGCCACCAAAATCACAATAAATGTTGCAAGAATGGGCAGGCTTGACTCAACTGTATCGTGCGGGATACCACGAATCATGCCACCACCTTTTTTGTATTCTGACATCGTTATCTCCTTATGCTTTTGCTTCAGCGGTTAGAGTTATATTGGTACCCGCTTTAACAGCGCTGATTGTTTTGATTGTATTAAATAGCATAATGCTCAACCCTGTGAATACAAGGAATCCACCCGTCGCACGAATAACATAGAAAGGGTGCATGGCAGCAACTGAGTCTGCAAAAGTATAAATAAGATTGCCATACTCATCGAATGCGCGCCACATCAAACCTTGCAATACACCAGAACCCCACATCGCAGTGATGTACAGAATAGCACCTGTTAAGTGAATCCAGAAATGTGCATTAACCAGCTTGGTGGACCACATTTCAGTGTTCCACATACGCGTAATCATGTGATAAAGCGCACCGATTGCAATCATTGCATTCCAGCCCAAAGCACCTGAATGCACATGACCAACTGTCCAGTCCGTGTAGTGCGACAATGCGTTCACAGATTTAATTGCCATCATTGGACCTTCAAAAGTTGACATACCATAAAACGCAAGCGACACAACCATAAAGCGCATCACTGGGTCAGTCCGCAACTTATCCCAAGCCCCAGACATGGTCATCATACCATTAATCATACCTCCCCATGATGGGAAGATAAGCGCAATCGACATACCCGCACCCAAAGACTGTGTCCAGTCAGGAATTGCTGTATAGTGAAGATGGTGCGCACCAACCCATACATACAAGAATGTTAGCGACCAAAAGTGCAGAATCGATAGCCGGTAAGAGTAAATAGGGCGGTTTGCATGCTTGGGTACAAAATAATACATAATGCCAATAAAGCCTGCTGTTAAGAAGAAGCCAACCGCATTATGACCCCACCACCACTGTATCATGGCATCATGCACACCTGCGTATGCAGAATATGAGAATGTCATATCAACTGGAATAGCTAAACCATTAAAGACAAAAATATAGGTTACCATGAATAGCATGGCCATATAGAACCATAAACCAACATAAATATGTGACATTTTACGCGCTGCAATGGTTGCCAGCGTTGTGATTGTCAAACATACCCAGCCAAGCGCAAGAATAATATCAATCCACCACTCTGCTTCATGATACTCTTTACCTTGCGTTAACCCCAAAGGCAATGTTGCAACAACAAGCAAACAGCCAATCAACCAAAACGCAACTGCTGCCCAAGCAAATCCCTCAAGGCGCAGGCGCGCATGGGTTGTATGCTGAACCATATAAAAACCGCCACCCAAAAGCAGGAAGCCACCAAATCCAAAAATAACCACATTAGTGTGTACAGGACGAAGTCTCCCAAAGGTTATTTCTGCAATATCAAAGCTAAGCGCAGGCACCGCCAGTTGAGACGCCACCCATGTTCCAATAAAGGTGCCAAGTACACCCAAAACAATACCTAGTATAACACAAACCTTAACAATGTCGTAATTATACTGTTCTTTTTCAGCTACCGAACTCACGAGTTACTTCCTCCCTTCTTTTCTTTTTCCAACCTTTCTTGTTCAGCCAGTTGCATAGCCTTTCGAATAGCGGTAACAACCACCAAAACAGAAACGGTTACCGTAACGACTGACAAAACAACAGTCCAGTCGGGTGTCCATGCGTCAGCGTTGAACATCACATGACCAGCTTTTTCAACTTCCTTCATGATCGCACTCCTTTTAATAATTTAATTCATCAAGCTTAGTTTCCTGTGATTAATGTTATAATACTTACAATTGCCACAAATGTGAAATAATAAACAAAACCTAAGATAAATGGCATATTATCCCTCCTGTTTCTCAAACGAGAGTTTTCTATTGTGCAGAACTTTAAGACCATTAAAAAATTTTAACAAGAATTATTTTCCCTAGGGCAAAAATGGTTTTATCTTTGGACATGCTTGCTTGTGGTCGGTATCCTTTCGCAAGCTTTAACTAATATGAACAACTGGCAAACAACTAAATGTTGGCTAGCTGGTATCCAATTACGCTAACGAGGTCTTCCCACTATGTCTTCTGAAAAAAAGTCTGATTACATTATTGAACATGATGACTATACCCATTGGGACATCAACCTGGGCGACAAAAAAGTCCACGCGCGCAGAATACCTGGGCGATTCAGAAATATTCGCTGGGCGGTTATGGCAAGCTTGCTTTTGCCTTTTTTTCTTGCGCCTTATTTAACATGGGGAGATAGACAAGCCATTCTTTTTGACATACCAGGGCGCAAGTTTTATTTATTTGATATTACCATTTGGCCCCAAGATCTGATTATTTTAGCACTCCTCATGCTGTTTGCCTTTGTTCTTTTGTTTGCCATGACTGCCATCGCAGGGCGCATTTTTTGCGGCAATATGTGCCCGCAAACCATGTGGACAGATCTCATGACGCTGATAGAGCGATGGGCTGAAGGCTCCGCGCGCCAACGCATCAAGCTTGATGCCATGCCATGGAATGCTGAAAAAATACGCAAGCGTGCACTCAAACATTTGATGTGGATCATACTATGCACCACAACATCTGTGACCTTCCTTGGCTATTTCTCTGGCATTTACGATGCCTGGTATGGTCTATTCACCTTACAGTATAATGTGTATGAATGGGTTTCCTTTATCCTTGTTTTTGTTCTCTTTTATGTCAGCACTGGCTATGTACGAGAGCAAGTTTGCAACTGGATTTGCCCTTATGCACGCATTCAAGCAGTGATGACCGATAAAGACACGATTACCACCACTTATGATTACCACAGAGGGGAACCTCGAGGTCGCCGCAAAAAGGGGCAAGACAATGATAGCTTGGGCGACTGCGTGGACTGCAACTTATGCGTATCTGTTTGCCCTACTGGCGTTGATATTCGCAATGGCAACCAAATTGGCTGCATCAACTGCGGTGTTTGCATTGATGCCTGCGACGACATCATGGAAAAGGTCGGGAAAGAAAAAGGGCTAATTCGCTTTATGTCATACCATGAGCTTGAAAATCAAAGCACCACCCACAGACGCTTCTTGCGCCCTCGCCCGCTGTTTTACATCGCCATCACCACCGCCACCTTTTTAGGCATTATGTATGGTCTATTCTTCAAATCCGATATTGACATCAATGTGCGCCATGAACGCAGTCCGTTGTACACACTGATGTCAGATCGTAGTATTCAGAATGTTTTTCATACCATTATCCTGAACAAAACCGAGCATGCTGCCAAGTTCACTTTAGAAGCATCTGGCATTGATGGCCTAATCAGTAACCTCGATGGTAAAATCTTAGAGCTCAAAACTGGTGAAGCCAAGAAAGTGACACTCCGCGTCAAGGTGCCACAAAAAAACTTAACGCAAGAAAGACAACCCATTACACTGACCTTGCGCTCAATTGACAACCCTGAAATATTCAAAGTGTATGAGTCTATGTTTTTTGGACCCAAGAGGTAATCTAAAATGGCTGAACCATACAAGGCACGATCAAAATCTGGCTTAAGAAGTCCATGGCTTTGGGCAATTTTTGCCCTGTTTGCCGTGATGTTCACCGTAAACTTTCTCTTCTTTACCGTTGGCAAAAACACAGCACCAGGCTTGGTCAATGAAGAATACTACAAATACGGCTTGCAACAAAACAAAATTGACAAACAGTATCGCAAACAAGCGGCGCGTGGCTGGCGCGTTGATTTGTCCACACCGCAACCTTGGCGCATTCATGAGCCCAAAGATATCTTGCTCACCGTTACCGACAAAACAGGCAAACCACTCTCTGGAGGACTTGCCGAGGTCACAGCATATCGCCCCAGCAATGCCAAATACGATATTATCCAGCAACTTAAAGAAACCGAACAACCTGGTGTGTATAAAACAAGCCTAAAACTGCCACTTCAAGGTATTTGGGATATCAACATTCTCTTTACACTAGGCGAAGACAAACACATGTTGAACAAACGCATTCATATTATTGGCGATGGTGAAGCAGAACCAAGCTTATTGGAAAACATTGTTCGATTCATCACCAAGTAAAGTAACTCCATGAATTCGCCAACACAGGATACCTGCTTTCATTGTGGCTTGGAACTTCCTTCTCAAGGTACTATTCATGCAGATATCCGAGGAAAAACACAAGCCTTTTGCTGCAATGGTTGTGCGCAAGTATGCACTATCATTCATGACTCTGGCTTAGATTCCTTCTACAAATTTGCCCCAGAATCAAGAAGCTGGAGCACCCCCCAACAGGCCCCAGAAGATGCCAAGCTCTTTGATTTACCTGAGGTTCAGGCTGACTTTGTCCGTCAATATCCTGATGGTACCTATCAGGCAGATTTGCTTATTGAAGGTATTCATTGCCCCGCTTGTGTTTGGCTCATTGAGCAAGCACTGCGACAAAATAGCGCAATTGCCTCAGCAGAGGTGAGTCTAACTCGCCGCAGGCTCCGCCTTCGCTGGCAACCTGATCAAATGAAGCTGTCGGAAGCCATTATCACCATAGGACATCTTGGCTACCAAGCCATTCCTTATGAGGAAGATCTGGAACAAAAAGCCAATAAAGCACGCAGGCAAGACCTGCTCTTTCGCATGGCATTTGCTGGTTTTGTCTTCGCCAATGTCATGACGGCTGCCGTATGTTTGTATGGGGGCGACTTTTTTGGTATTGAGCCTAAATGGCGGGCTCTATTTCAATGGTACTCCATGGTTCTTACCCTTGCAGGCATTGCCTACTCTGGACGCAGTTTTTTTATCTCTGCATGGAAAGCCATCAAAACACGCAAACCTAATATGGACTTGCCCATCAGTATAGGTATCACTGCCAGTTTTTTATGGTCATCTTATGTTACCATTCTCCCAAACCCCAACACTGAAGGTCATGTTTATTTTGATTCTGTATCCATGTTTGTATTCCTTATTCTTATTGGTCGATTCTTAGAATCATCGGCACGGGAAACTGCTGGCTCTGCGACACGCCACCTTTTAGCTCTGCTTCCTCGATCAGCACGCATGGTATTGGATCGTGGGCATGAGGAGATGATACCACTACGCTCCATTCGTCGGGGTAATGTGCTTCGCATCAAACCTGGCGACCGTATTCCCGTTGATGGCGAGGTCGTTGAAGGTTACTCAGAGGTTGATGAGTCCATCATTTCAGGAGAATCCCGCCCAGTCACCAAGCAAACAGGCAGCCAGGTTATCGGCGGAACCCTTAACATTTCAGGGCAATTGTTGGTTAAAGCAACTCACCTCGGTCATGAATCTGTCTTAGCGCAAATCATTGAGCTGGTCGAACAAGCGCAAGACTCCAAAGTTCGCATTCAAGGTATCGCAGACCGTATTGTTCCTTGGTTTGTCTCCATTATCTTGGGTCTGGCCGCCATAACTTTTATCTACTGGTATATCAGTGCTGGCTTTGCTGTAGCAATCATGACAGCAGTGACTGTGCTTATCATTACCTGCCCCTGTGCATTGGGGCTGGCGACGCCTATGGCTATTTCCATTGGGGCAGGTCTGGGTGGCAAACTGGGTATTTTAATTAAACAAGGTTGCGCTTTAGAGCAGATGCTTAGTTTGGATCATATCGTATTTGATAAAACAGGCACATTAACCCGAGGGCAGCTTCAGGTTCAAAGCAGAATGTGCTTCACGCAAGATGAAGCAAAGCTATGGCAACAAGTGCATACCCTTGAACGAGCATCAGAACACCCCCTCGCCACAGCCATTACCGAAGACTTACAAGATTACCCTGCCACAGCACAGCTGACGCAATTCAAAAGCATCCAAGGGCGTGGTGTTGAAGGCTATTTCGATAAACGCATCTTGCGCGTTGGTTCTCTAAGCTGGATGTTATCACAACATATTCCCCTACCAGAACATATCCAAACACAACTCATACGCGAAGAAGAGCGGGGGCATACGCTGGTAGTCGTCTTTGATGATCACCAACTCCTAGCATGGCTTGCCCTTGGCGATAAACTGCGTCCTGAAGCATCAGATGTCATCACAACACTTCAAAAACAAGGCATAGGCATTAGCCTGATTACAGGTGACAGAAAAGGATCTGCCGAAGCTATTGTTGCACAAATCCATACATTAAAACCTATACAAGTGATTGCCGAAGTATTGCCCCATGAAAAAGCAGAAAAAATTAGAGCCTTGCAAAACCAAGGCTTAACTGTTGGCATGATTGGTGATGGTGTAAACGATGCGCCAGCGCTCACCCAAGCCAATGTAGGTATTGCCATGGGACAAGCCACAGATATTTCAGCTCATGCCGCGGATATTGTGCTACTTGGTGGTTTGGATAAGCTGCCTATTGCATTCGCTTTATCCAAGCAAACCATTCGTACCATCAAACAAAACCTTGCCATCTCACTCAGTTATAATATTATCGTTATTCCACTTGCTATGGCAGGCTTTGTTCATCCGCTGTTTGCAGCAATCGCAATGCCAATATCCTCGCTTTTGGTTATTGGCAACGCACTACTCATTCACAAGCGTGTAAAAGGATAGTAGAAATGGATATTATTTTAATGCTTATACCTGCTGCACTGGTGTTTAGTGTGGTTGCACTTTTGGTTTTCCGTTGGTCAGTCAACTCTGAACAATATGATGATATGGAAGGAGAGGCGCATCGGATTCTTATGGATAATGAAGATATGATTCCAACACCCAAACGCACAAAAAACAATCTTCCTGAAAACAAAAAAGAAGACACCTGAATATGGGCAAGTTTGCCTTGTTCTTTGCTGCTGTGGTGGCGTTGTCAACTTATTACATTACCAGTTCAGTGTATCAACTATCCCCCACTTCCAAGCCACAACGAACATGGGTGGACAATACAGGGAAGCTTCATGTCATGGGCATCGTTTTGGGTGAAAGTACGGTTCGTGATGCGGAGCTTGCGTTCCGTAGCAGAGCGGATGCAGCCATATTTTTATACCCTCTGCCTCCCACGCAAAGTGGCAACAAGCAATTTAGAGGTGAAATTGAGGCTTATTTCCCATCCATCGCGGACCACAGTAAAGTCATTTTAGAACTTGAAGTCTCAGCCACTCAAATTGAAGCCATGCGACAGCGAAGTACCATGCCAAGAGTTTACCCCAATGGTGTTATTCGCATGAACCTTGGTGATAAAGATGTTCTTGGCGTACAAAACATGGTCATTCGCAAGCTTACCCTGATACCCAGTATTACCATCACCGAAGATATTCTTCATGCACAATTTGGCAATCATACAAGTAAATCTTCACCGACCAACACGCTAACCATATACCACTACCCCGATATTGGTCTAACTGCAGAGATCAACCATGAAGGCAAAGATAAATTGATGTTTGTGAACCCTTAATCGCCATAAAAAAGGCAGTCTAGGCTGCCTTCTTTCAAAGTGTGGGATCACACGCGTTTAATGTCCGCGCGGATCAGGTTTTTCACAAGTGTCTTTATCCAAAAGCGAATAAATTGGGCAACTGCTAACCAAACCAGTGACCAACAATACCAAGCCAACAACAATAAGCACAATACCCATGGCACCCTCAGGACCAAGCCAGCCAGCTAAAGCTAAAGCTGTGCCAATGATAACGCGCAGTGTACGATCAACTGTTCCAACATTTTCCTTCATAGTAACTCCTCCTCACTGTAGTTTCAAAAGTACCCAAGCTAATGATACCAATATAAATAATGCGGGCATGTTATCGGATAAACACACCCGTGCCAACCCTTACTTAAATTTTCTTTAATCTTGTATGATGTCAATTGACTTGATGCCCCTCATAACAATGGCAGCATCCGACCATTGAAACTAAAACACAGGCTTGACAACATAGGAGCTACGATGAATTCAACATGGGTTATACGCATTATCGCAGGGCTTTTGCTTTCTTACCTGATTTATATTTTCTACCCAACCTCCAGCCCTAACCCACGACCTTTCTTCTGGGAGATACAAAACAGCGATCAAGGCGTTCATATATTAGGCATACGCATCAACACCCACAACTTGCAAGATGCGATGCTTCGACTTCAAGGCATTCCAACTACAGCTCTGTTTACCAAGCGTAAAGCGCCAGGTGAGCCTGAACCTGACATGCACCTTGAAGCATATTTTGAAGATATTTACGATGAAGGCGACCGTTTTATCTTTGGGCTAAATGCTGATGAAAAGCTTCTGCAACATATCAAAAAGCAAGGTATAGAGCCAAGGCTTTATCCTGACGGTGTACTGCGCATCAACATTCATCCCGATCTTGCAACCATCATACAAGAGCTACCTATCCACAGTATCACCATTATCCCGGGTCATGCTATAGATTTCGAAGAGTTTCAAGAGCATATGGGCAAACCTGATAACCTGATCAATGATGGCGTAGGCAACGCACACTTTTTATACCCCAAACTCGGCCTAGATTTTATCCAGCCCGCAGGTGGAACACAGGTGCTACAGTTTGTCGCACCTGAAGACTTTGAAGAAAAACTGGCAAAACCATTAATACAATCACTACCTCAAGGAGCTATTTAATATGGAACTTATAATCGCAGCGTTTCTTATCGGTTTTTTAGGCAGTATGCACTGTGTTGGTATGTGTGGCGGCTTGGTGACAACACTAACCATGTCTCGTTCAAGTATTTGGTGGTCAGGGTTAGCCAGCTATCAAGTTGGACGCATACTTACCTATACACTTTTCGGGCTTATCGCGGGCATGATTGGCATGGCAATCACTCAAGTGGATTGGTTTGCGGATATGCAACGGGGGCTAACCCTATTTGCAGGCACCTTAATGATTATCTTTGGTCTCAACCTTGCGGGCTGGTTGCCAGACCCTTTTGTCAACATCATAACCAGATTTACGACATGGATTGGGTTAACCAAATGGATTCATGCCGCAACCACAAGCCGTATGCCCATGAGCTGGTTGATGGTCGGCCTGTTTAATGGCTTATTACCTTGTGGCCTTGTCTATGCAGCATTGGCTTTAAGCTTAACATCAGGAAATATGGTATTGTCAGCCAGCATGATGTTTGCTTTTGGCTTAGGTACAATTCCTGCCATGATGGTTGTACCCGTTGTGCTGAAGTCTGCCTCTCCTAAGGCACGAGGCTGGGTACTCAAAGTTGCTGCCATATTATTGGTCGGCATTGGCTTATTTACCATGATTCGTGGTAGTACATTCATGCACAGTATGCACGACATGCAGCACTCAGAACACACCATGCCAGCCAAACACGGCACACATCAGCATCACATGGACAGCCCTCCAATGAATAGCGAACCGCAACAGGACATGAATCAACAGGACATGGATATGCACGATATGAATATGGACAACACGGATCAGTCCAGCCCTGTTCCTCATATGAACCATTAATGTGGTGGTTCGCCTTCATAGAGCTGGGCTTGTTTTTTGTACTCATGGGTATTATCGCATGGGTATTTTTCAAGCCACGCAAGCAAAATAAAAACAAAAAGCCTTGAGCATTCATATTTTTCTACAAACAGACTAGACTTGCCACGCGAAGTGGCTCAGATGGTCGCGCTGTGTTGCAACACAGGGAGGAAAGTCCGGGCTGCACAGAGTAGGATGCTGGATAACATCCAGTGGGGGTGATCCCAGGAAAGTGCCACAGAGACCAGACCGCCTTGCATTTGTGCAAGGTAAGGGTGAAAAGGTGCGGTAAGAGCGCACCGCTTGCTTTGGTGACAAGGCAAGGCTTAGGTAAACCCCATCCGCAGCAAGACCAAATAGGAAGCCATATGGTGTGACTCGCGCTTGGCTTCGGGTAGGTTGCTTGAGGCAGTTGGTAACAACTTGTCCAGATGAATGACCATCGCTTTTGTTTGCCAACAAACAAAAGAACAGAACCCGGCTTACCGAGCCACTTCGCAAATGTTTTGATGCCGAGGTTAATATGCTGAGATTCTTAAAAATAAGCTTTGGTTTGGTTGCCTTGCTACTTATTGTGCTGATAAGCATTCCTTTCTTCGTCAATATCAATGACTTTAAGCCTGAAATCAAACAAGCTGTATTTGATGCCACTGGTCGCAACCTGGAAATCGAGAATATCAAGCTTAGCCTTTTTCCATGGGTTGGTATCACACTGTCTGGTGTTCAACTTGAAAATGCGCAGGGGTTTGCGCCGCAGCATATGCTTGAAGTTGATTCCATTGATGTTCAAGTTGCCCTTCTCCCTCTGTTTGATCAACAAATTGAAGTTAAACGCTTTGAGCTTAACTCACCTAAAATATGGCTAACTCAAAACCATGATGGTACAAGCAACTGGTCTGACCTTAACCAAGAACAAGCTTCACCAACTACAACAACACAAAGCCAAGCACCCGCAACAAGTCAACAACATACCCTGCCTATAGCCTTTGAAGCCAAGCTGTTGCAACTCAGTCAAGGGCAACTTGTTTGGCATGAACAAGGCAAAGGTGAAGTCGTAATTGATGATATTCAACTCAATATTACTGATTTACAACTCAAACAACCCATAAGTGTAGATGTATCCGCCAATATAGGCGGCAACCCGCTATCCATCAAAGGTCAAATCGGACCTATCGTGGATCTTAACAAGCTACAAATCCATACCTTACCTGTGAGCATCCGTGTACAAGCCTATGATTTCAATCTGCAACCCTTTGCTGGTTGGCTACCTGAACTTCATCAAGAACAAGAACAGTACATGGGTAAACTCGCGGATCTAAAAGTTTCACTGGATGTATTTGCCGAGCAACATCAAGATAAAACCCTGCTCAGTTCAGGAACACTCACCGTGGCTGGTAAACATACCCTGAAAACAGCGTGGAAACTTCATCTTCAAGCCATGAAAACACTCAACATTGAGTCCTTAAACCTTGCTATCAATAACACTGATGTGGCATCGTTGACTGCCAAAATACGCAACCTGCACAAGGAAAAACCTAAATTTGAAGCCAAAGTCACGACCAACACGCTACAGCGCATTTGGCTAAACCGCTTTATCCCTGCGCTACAAGACATATACAAAGTTCACCCTAAACCTTGGGAGAGTATTAAAATCAAGGCTTTCTTGGCTGGTAACCCTGACATCGTTGAAATTCACAACATGCAACTCACCTTAAACCAAGAGCCTGTTCAGGTTTCAGGTGACATGATGCTTGGTGGTGCGCCCGATATTCAACTTCGCGTCACCGCAAATGAACTACACCTGGACCCATGGATTCCTCAAAGCAAAAAAGAAGCTGTGCAGCCAAGCTCCTCCAATACTGCGCCTAACCCCTCACCAGCCCAGGAACCAAACCTTACCTTTCTTAAGCCTTGGTATCTATCTGTACAGCTCCAAGCCAAAGCCATCCATGTGATGAACTTAAGCCTGGAAAACCTGCGGATGACTTTAAGTAGTGAACAAGGGGTGGTTCGCCTCAACCCGCTAAGCTTTGATATCAATGGTGGTCATATCCATAAACGCTTGACCCTTTATGCCAACCGCTACCCCGCAGCATGGACATCATCCATCAAAATGAAAAGCGTTTCCATTCAACCTATTCTCCAAGCTTTGGTTGATTTTAGGCAACTCTCAGGCATTGCCACACTTAACGCAGACTTATCTGGCAAGGGATTATTGCCTGACAATATCATCAAAAACACGAGTGGTCGGGGTAACTTTCTCTTTGAAAACGGGCAATTTGAGGGTGTTGATATCGCCAAAGCAGTTCGCAAGCTCAAACAAGGCGATACATCATCCAAACAAAGTGACTTCGCACAAATGCAAGGAAGCTTCTTCATCAAGCAAGCAACCATCACCAACAATGACCTGTATATGGCATCACCACTGTTGCGCCTAACAGGTAAGGGCAAGGTATTCCTTGACCCGCCAAGCATAGACTATCATGTACGCCCACGCTTAATTAAAAGTTTAGAAGGGCAAGGTGGCAGCATCAATCAAAAAGGTGTGGTTGTTCCCTTGCACATTCACGGCACATTTGAGGATATTCAAGTGGATATTAAAATGGACAAAGATGCGCTGCTCGATAGTGCTGGTGCGCTCAACAACGCGGCTGGAAAACCGATCGGTGGTGTAGGCGGTAAAGTGTTGGAACAAGGCTTTGTCAAAACGCGTGATGAGCAGATTGCCAAAGCAAAAGCAAAAGCCAAAGCAAAAGCCAAAAGAAAAGCCGATGCAGAAAAAGCGCGACTAGAAGCAGAAGCCAAAAGAAAAGCTGAAGAAAAACTCAAAAATATGTTCAAAGGATTTAATTTCTGACATGCGCATATTTGAACGCTTGCGTTTACATCCTGAACGCCCCCAAATCCGACAAATCAAACGGGCAGCCCAACGACTGCATGACGGTTGCTTCGCCGTTGTGCCCACTGAGACCACTTATGCTATCATGGTGCTACCCTCCGCGATTGAAGCCCAAGCATCTATCCGTCAACTCCGGAGTCTGGATGACAAGCATTTGTGGTCGCTGGTCGTCTCTGACTTATCGCAAGCTGCCCAGTTTGTAAGTATCGACAACCCTGCTTATCGTATCCTCAAGCATTACCTTCCAGGGCCTTATACCTTTATTCTTCCTGCGAACTCCAAGCTTCCCAAACGCATTTTTGGCAAACGCAAAGATGTGGGTATTCGCATGCCCGACCATGCGGTGTGTCAAATGTTAATTCAAGAAGTCGGCGAGCCACTTCTGGCAACATCCATGCAATTTCCCGATGAGGATTTTATCGCCACTGACCCCGATGCGATTGAACCCCGCATCAAACATCTTCAGGCCGTGCTTCTTGACACAGGTTGGGGCGACATGACTCCCACCACTGTTGTTGATTTATGCGATGATGTGCCCCAAGTACTTAGACAAGGCTTGGGAGAATGGGCGGCATAAATCACCAGCACCCATCAAACCATTGCAGATCAGGCTTTATTCCTCTACGCTGCTGATAAAAAAGATTCTGAGGAAAACTTTATGTCCAGTACGCAACATAGCAATGTATTAAAGTGGGGAGAAAAAGCATACCGCTTTCGCTCTATCACACCTATACCGTTACTTTTTTTAGGGATATGGCTATCAGAACCTTCGGCGGCAACCATCATAATGGGGGCTATTCTAGCATTTACTGGTGAAATCATACGCATGCTTGCCATGTTTGAAACCCATGACAAAACATCCACTCGTGGTAAAGTTGCAAGTTCCAGTGCATTGGTAACCACAGGGATTTATAGCTATACGCGCAACCCCCTATACTTAGGCGCCCTATTCACGGGTCTGGGCTATATGGTCATTACAGCCAGCCCCCTCATGATAATGATTTTCCTCACCCTTTTTACAATACAATACTACTTAATCATTCAATATGAAGAAGACTATTTGCGTTCAAAGTTTCCCGACCACTTTAATGCCTTTACCCGTTCAAGCCCCTGTTTCTTTCCTTGCCTCAAAAGAACCGGCTCAACTATCACACTACCCAACACTTCATTGCTGCGAGGGGCGTTATATCGTGAACGATCAACCATACTGGGGCTTCTTGTTGTCATTAGCCTGTTAGCATACGCACCACATATTCGCGCTATCTTAAGTTAGGCGAAAAGCAAAGCTTAAGAGATCGCCCCAGAACAAAACACATTACCTATAAAATTAAAAACAAGCTATCTACAGTTTCGCCTATGCAAAGATTAAACACATATCACCCTGAATCTGGCGTAGCTTTAATAATGGTCTTGGGCATCGTAGCTATCATTGCAGTATGGGCAAGCACGGCTGCTTATGAAGATATGATTTCAGTTCAGCGCATCAAAAACATCCAAGATGAAACACGCGCCACTATGGCAAGTGAATCTGCACTGCCTCTGGTTCGTATTGTTTTGAAGGAAGAATATCTTATTTCCAATAGCCCCCCCATTGACGCTTTGGATGAAGAATGGGCGCAAGATTTACCCCCCTTCCCTATTGACGATGGTTTGATTGCTGTGCAACTCGAAGACTTGAATCGCTATTACAACTTGAATGACCTGGTCAATAACCAAGGCGTTGTACAACAAGACAAAGTTAAGGAAGTGAAGCGACTGTTCAGCTTGCTTGATTTGGATGAAACACTGGTTGATGCCTTGGTAGACTGGATGGACAACAATGATATACCTTATGGTGTAGGCGGCGCGGAGGACAGCAGCTATTATGCTAAAGATTACAAAATCAAGAATGCGCGCCTAGACAGCTGGAGTGAACTTAAGCTTGTCCAGGGGTTTGATGCTGATACGCTTCAGTTACTTAAGAAGGTTGCAACTGTACGCCCATCCTCAGGAAATACGGCAATCAATATCAATACGGCAGCACCTTTGGTGTTGCGTGCCATTTTTCCTGACATGACAAGCATGGATGAAGAAGCTTTTTTTGAAAACCGCCCATACGACACACTGACCATTGCCTTGAACCAGCAACCATGGCGACAAGGCGGCAACCCCTCTCGCTTGCAGGTCGCCAGCGATGCCTTTATGCTGCGCACTCATGCCATATTTGGTCGAGCAAATGTGCGCGAGGAGTATGTATTGTCCCGAAATGGTCCAACTGTGACATTGTTATCGCGTGAACGCCTTGGCTGGCAGTTTTGATGGTCAACTCAACAACCCCCGCGGCAACAACCATTGCCTGGTGTCCGCAAGGCATTGCCCTGCATGATGGGAAAGATATTGCCCTACACCCCATTGAAAAAGATGAAGAAAGTCTACTTCCACAACTACCCGACAACACAACACCACCGCAATGTATCTACCTGCCCATGGAAGTACTGTTGCTCAGGTCGTTTACTTTCCCCTTAAAACACCCCAAACTCCTGGACAAGGATATTTTGCTGGAAGAGCTTGCCGATACTGCAGGCATCAAACCCGATGATTGGTGGTTAACCTGGAGAGCTTCCTGCGTCAATGATGGCATTGCAGGTTTGGTGTTTGGTTTACACAATACACTTAAAGCTGAACTGGCAAGTCATGCGCCTTGGCAAGACGCACCTTTATTATTGGTTGATGGTTGGCAGCGCCTAAACTTTTACCTAACCCATGAAACAAATGATGCCGCTGTGGTTGATATGGACGCAGACGGTGTTTTCCTTGGTGTATTCAGGCAAGGTGCTTGGCAAGGTATGCGCCGCTTGAACGCAGACATGTGCAATGCAAAGCCTCGCCAGGAAGCCGCACAACAAGTGTTATGGTCGCTGCAATCCATGGGCTTTGATGCCAACACTATGCCTGTATTGGGTTGCGTGACCCATGATTTTATATCTTCTCTTGCGCCCACTGAAAGCAGCCAGCAGGCAAAAATGGTGGATGAGCTTCACCCCAGACATCTTGCAACACTCAATCTACCACTACCCAGCCATAACGAAGCACTCAACTTGCGCCATGGCTCATGGGCAAGCCGCCAAGCATCAGCAAACATGCAGCTTTGGTATCGCCCTGCGGCTATCGCGGCTACTGTATTATGTTTGTGGCTTGGTATAACAGTGGTGGACAACTATCAGCTAGAAGCCCAGGTTGCAGATTTCGATAGCCGTATTGTACAAGCTTTTCATCGTGGCTTGCCAAATCAATCTGTCATCATTGATGCCTTAGCACAACTTCGCCAAGCAGCGGAAGAAAAAAGTAACATCTCCCAAAGTAATATAAGCCAACAACTTTATATCATTAGCCAAGCATTTAAGACAACGCCTTGGCAAATGCAATCTCTTACCTTTGATCAGTCTGGCGCATCCATGACTGGTCAGGTGCATAGCCTTGATGCCCTCAATATAATCAAAGAAAAGCTCACGCAACTCAGTGGCAGAGAAGTGCGTATTACCGACACCAACCTCAAGGGTAATGAAGTCGTATTTAAGGTGCGCTGGTGATGAACCAACTTGTGCATACGCTCAAACGCAATATAGACCAAATTTGGCAACAAACATTTGCCAAAAAATATGAGGCTTTAAGTGATGCCGAGCAGCGAACAGTGCGCATGGCAGCACTGGTGATTCCATTAATGTTGTTTGTCTTTGGTATTGTTCTGCCGGTGATGGATAAAAATGCTGCTTTACAGCAAGAAGTACAAAGCCTTGCCCAAAAAGCGCAAGAAGCAAAAATGCTGGCTGATACACTGATTGCGCAGTCCAAACATAAAGTATCAGCAAACACCAGTATCCTCAGCCAAGTCGATAGCATCGCACGCCAAACATATGTTCGCCAATTTATGACTCGCTTACGCCCACAACCTTTAGCCAACGGCAAACAGCAATTGCAAACCCAAATCAAAGATGCGCCCTACAAAGATATTGCCAGTTTTATTGTAGCCCTCGAACAAGCGGGGTTGTCATTGCGTCAAGTGAAGATTCAACGCAAAAAGCCTGGTGTCGTACTGATGCAGGCTGTGATTGGACAATAAGATGAACAAAACAACAAAACCTTTGTCCATACGCTTTCTTATCACCTTATTCCTTGTCTTGCTTGCTGTTTTCACCTTCATACGCTGGGATAGTTCAGCCTGGCTAAACACACAAATCCAGCAAGCCGCGTCCAACGCAGGCTATCAGCTTTCATACAGCGACTTCAATATCACAGGTTTAACCGTACGCTTACAGCATGTGCATATTCAACAACAGCAAAACAGCCTAAACCTTGATACACTTACAATCAGCCCATCATTGTCCTCTCTTGCTTCAGGTCATTTGGGCGTCGATATTCATGTATCCTGGCTAGGTAACCCTGCCAGCCTTTCAGTCTCGACAAGCAACAATCTACTAAATCTCTCCAATATCGATGCTATGATTGATATCAGTCGTATTCAAAACCTCAACATACCTGCTCAACTCTCAGGCTTGGTACGCTTGCAAGGTGATTTGGTATTGCAACAAAACACTGGTGTGCCACAGTCTGGCAAGCTTCAACTCACTTGGAGCCAAGCCAAAGCAGGTTTGGCAACACCTGAATTCACCTTGGGAGACTATATGTTGAACCTCAACAGCACGGATACCCCAAACCAGCCTTGGCAGTGGCGCGTTTCTGGTGGAAGCGGTGTTACACTCAATGGTTCGGGCACACTTACACCCACTACACCTGATCCCAAGCAGTGGTTAGTGCATGGTTTGGTGGATGCAGCCATGGATAATACCAACCCTTCATTATCCATGATGATGCAAAGCATGATGAGCAGCAACAAAGCCAAGCTGCGCGTGTCAGGCTCGCTTGGCAAGCCAAGTGTGGAGGTTGTGCGCTGATGTCATATCTGGTTTTAGCTCGAAAATGGCGTCCTCAACGCTTTGCTGATCTAGTCGGGCAAGATGTGGTGGTGCGCACGCTTAAAAATGCGCTAACCAGCCATCATATAGCTCATGCTTATTTGATGACAGGGATTCGTGGCGTGGGTAAAACCACCATTTCTCGCCTGATGGCCATGGCAGTCAATTGCAGGCAAACTGAAGATGGTGAACCTTGTGGTGCTTGCGAATCATGCGCATCCATTGCCAAAGGAAGCAGCCTTGATGTGCAAGAAATGGACGCAGCAAGCCATACTGGCGTAGATGATATTCGTGAAATATTAGATAGTGTGCGCTATCCACCTGTGCAACTTAACACCAAGGTTTATATTATTGACGAAGCACACATGCTTTCTAAATCTGCTTTTAACGCGCTACTCAAAACTTTGGAAGAGCCTCCTGAAAATGTGATGTTTATTTTGGCAACCACGGAATCCGATAAGCTACCGATCACAGTTCGTTCCCGCTGCCAACGCTTTGATTTGCGCCGCTTGAATATGGATGAAATTGCTGATTATTTGGCATATGTGCTTCAAGAAGAAGGCATTCAAGCAAGCCCAGATGCCTTGCAAGCCATCGCCAAGGCATCTGATGGTAGCGTGCGAGACGCATTGTCGCTAACTGAGCGCGTTTTAGCCTTTTCCAATCAAAATATTTCACTTCAAGATGTACAGCAATCCCTAGGACTGATTGGACCCGAGCAACCCCTGAAGCTTGCCGATGCTATACTGCATGGTGATGCCAAACTTGCCGTCAATGTATTGCGCCAAAGCCGTGAAATGGGTATTGCGCCTGCACACTTGTTGCTTGAATTATCCGAACGACTACACGAAATGATGTGCTGCAAACTTGATGACAGCCTTGTGCCGCAAGGTGTCAACACGCAAACAGCCGACTGGTTAATTGCACAGGCACAATGCTGGAGCAATCAGGCTTTGGATATGCGTTATCAAGTCTTGGTGCATGGCCTGCGCGACTTGGCACTGATGGATGAGCAGCGCGGTGCTGAAATGATTGTCATGCGTTTGGCACACCTCAACAGTATCGCGCCCCCTGAAAAAGAGTTGCCTGCTTGGGATAACACACAAAAAAAAACACTTCAAAAAGTGATAGCCACGAAAAAGCATACACTTACACCACAAGCAAAGCCCACGGAAATCATTACAGAAGAAACAAGCCTGCAAGCATCTGAACCACCAACCTCTTGGGCAGATGCCATAGCGCAGTATCATGCCATCAAGCCAAGTGTCGCAGCACATTTGGAGCATGTGATTTGTGAATCTTTTTCTGATACAGTACGGCTATTGTTGAACACGCATCAGCAGCAAGTCTTAAACGATCAAGATAGGCAAGCCTTTGCAGCTTGGTTGGGCAAGCGGGTGATTTGGGCAGCGCATCAAGGTCAAGCAGGTGAAAGCCTGTTGACTCAGCAACAGCGTGAACAGCAAGAAGCCGAACGCAAGCTTTGGCAATCCGCTGCGGCCAACCCTGCTGTGCGGCTACTCAAAGAAAAACTTGGCTGCCGCTTGGTTCATGTGCGTCCTGCAACCATGAACACCAATACCGAAGAAACAAGCATGGAAAACAACAATGACATATAAAATAACATTCAAAGGAAAAACATTTAGCTGTGATGGCAGCAAGCCCATTTTGGACTGTGCCCTATCACAAAAGGTTTTTATGCCTTATTCATGCAAAGCTGGCGAATGTCAGGCATGTATGGTCAAAGCCATAAGCGGCATGGTCAGTCAAGATGCACAAACAGGCTTGAGCAAAGCACAGGTTCAACAAAACCTTTTTTTATCCTGCCAGTGCATTCCACAAAGTGATATGGTTATTGAGCCTGCCAACTACACGCCACCCTATTCCGCAAGCATTCTGGAAAAAACATGGCTCAATAGTCATGTACTGCGCTTGCGCTTGCAACATCCTGATGACTTTCAGTATCAAGCAGGGCAATATATCCATATTCAGCACCCCAAAAGCAAGCTTTTGCGTAGCTACTCACTCGCTTCATTACCCTCAGACGGTGTGTTGGAGCTGCATATCAAACGATTCCCACAAGGGCAAATGAGCACCTGGCTTTGCGATGAAGCCAATGTTGGTCAGAGCATTGCCTTCTCACAAAGCTTGGGAAGCTGCACCTACCAACAAAACGCGCCAAAGCAGACAATCATCCTTGCAGGTGTCGGCACTGGGCTTGCGCCACTGTTTGGCATTCTGCGCGATGCTATTGCCCATCAACATCAAGGCAGCATCCACCTTTTTCATGCCAGCCTTCACGCTGATGGTTTGTATTACCAACAAGAAATCCAGGAGTTATGCGAGCAACACCATCAATTATCATATACTCCTTGTGTGCTTCAAGGTGATGCCCCGCAAGGTGGTAAGCAAGGCAGCATTGAACAAATCATCGTGGATACTTTAGATGATTTTGCCGATAAACGGGCATATGTATGTGGTGATGATGCAGTGGTTCAACGCATGAAAGACAAGCTTGTTGCGCATGGTTTGCCAGCATCACAAATCCTTGCCGATGCCTTTGTAGCCAGCAGCTAACATGGATACGGTTCAAGTTCAATTCAATGGCAAGACATACACTTGCGATAAAAACCGCCCGCTATTGTTTACCCTACAAGAGCAAGGTGCCTTTATTCCATCAAGCTGTCAGAATGGTTTTTGTCAGGCATGTTTAAGCAAAGTGACCCAAGGCAGTGTGCCTGAAGCATCTCAGCAAGGCTTAAGCACCTTGCTTATTGAACAAGACTGCTTTTTGCCTTGCATTTGCAAGCCGCAAACCGACTTCAGCTTTGAGCTGGCAACCAAAAGCAATACCACATTTCGAGCAGATGAGATTTCCCCTTTTGCTCGCTACAGCACCATGGTGCTGGACAAAACATGGCTGAACCATGATGTGTTACGACTAGGCTTGATGCGCCCTGAAGGCTTCATGTATAAGGCTGGGCAATGGATCAACCTTATCCATGCCGAGCAAAACATCAGCCGTAGCTACTCTTTGGCATCCATGCCCTGTGAAAACTTTTTAGAGCTACATATCAAGCGCATTCCTCAAGGAAAAATGAGCAACTGGCTTTGTGATACAGTGCAAAAAGGTGACTTTCTTACCATGGAAGGTCCAGCAGGCGATTGCTACTATCAGCAAGCCCAACAATCCAAACAACCACTGATTTTGGCAGG
>JALSGX010000006.1 GCA_026982535.1 Ghiorsea sp.
TGCCAGCACACTGGGTCAGTTTATGGGTCAGGTGATGCGCCCTGGTTATGATAAGGTGACTATTCGCCTTGCAGGTGAGGTGAGTAAACTCAATCGTGTACCGATGGTGAATGCGATGTTGCAAGGGCTATTGTCGCAAAGCATGGATGAAGTCAACGCGGTGAATGTGCAAGTGCTTGCTAAAGAGCGCGGGATTGATCTTGAAGAGATATTTACGGAGAAAGCCGATCATTTTTCTAGCTTGATGCAAATCATTGTCGAAGGTGATGATGGCTGGCGATGTGTTTCAGGTACTGTGTTTGATGGCGAAAAGCCTCGTTTGGTTACAGTAGATGAATGTGAGCTGGAGCTTGCTCCCAAGGGGCATTTGCTTTTTATCGAAAATAAAGATGAGCCAGGTGCCATTGCAGATATTGCCGCTACTTTGGCAGATTCAGATATCAACATTGGGGACTTTAGGCTAGGGCGTAAGGCGGGCAAGGATAAAGCACTGGCTTTAATTACCATTGACTCAGAGCCAAGTGATGCTGTGATTTCAGCACTGGAATCTTTACCCAGTGTGATTACTGTTCGCTACATTCATTTGGAGGCGATGTGAGTTTAATGAAACCAATTCTTGGCTTGGATGATGCTTTTGGTCAGCGTTCTAAGTCTTTGCGAACATTACAGTTTAAGTTGTATGATGTGTATGAGAATGCCGGGTTTTCTGAGGTTATTCCACCACTGGTTGAACGCCCTGAAGCGTTGAATTCAGGTGCGGGAAGCTTTTTATCTGACCAAACCATTGTATTTTCGGACCCCGCAGATGCGGGGCTGCTAGCCATTCGCCCCGATATGACCCCACAAATTGCACGCATTGTGGCAAGCCGCCTACCCAAAGAAGAAGCTTTCAAGCTTTATTATTCAGGGCAGGTGATGTTGGCTAGACCCGATTCACGAACAGGCTCTCGCCAACAGTGGCAAACAGGTATTGAATGCTTGGGTCTTGCAGGAGTTGAAGGTGATGTGGAAGTGATTCACTTAGCAGCGTTATCTATGGCAACCGCAGGTTTTAGTAACCCTGTATTGCAAGTGGGTCATATGGGGATTATTCATGCTTTGATTGCAGGCTCTCACGCTTCTGTTGAGACATGGGTGCAATTGATTGCGCGATATTCACCTGAAGATTTGAAAGCACAAATCGATCAAGAAAGTTTTGCTGATGCAACGATTGCGGCACTATCCGACTTATCTGTGGGTAAAGCAGATACAGCGTGGTTAAAGGCTAATCTTGGTTTAATCAGCGAAGATTTTGATGTGGCAGCAAATGAGCTGTTAACGCTTGTATCCACGGTAAAAAGCAAGCTTTCAGGTGAGGTGGATATTGTGATTGATGCGGCCGTGACTCCACGCTTTTTGTATCATAATGGTATGGTTTTTTCAGGTTTTGCCAGTGGTTCAGCCCATGCTTTATTGCATGGAGGGCGATATGATACCATGATGGCAGCACATGGCAGAGATATGCCAGCCACAGGCTTCTCCTTTGATTTATGGACATGGTTGGATAGCTAATCTTTTCTCTGATAAGGCAACAGGACGACAAAAAAAGACGAAAGCTTTTTGATGAGCACGAATGAATGCAAGTAAGACTGATTTTAAGGGATAAACAATGACAAACACAGTAGCGATTGGGATTCAATGGGGTGATGAAGGCAAGGGCAAAATTGTTGACCTGCTTGCGCCAAAGGTGGATGTGGTTGCCCGCTTTCAGGGTGGGCCCAATGCGGGGCACACCTTAGTCATTGGCGATCAAAAAACTGTTTTGAATCATATCCCATCAGGTATTTTACATGAACATATCCTAAGCTTGATTGGCAATGGCACTGTGGTTGACCCATTCCGCTTGGTGGAAGAGCTGGATATGTTGCTTGCAGCCGATATTCCCGTGAGTGAGCGGTTGCGCATTTCAGATCGTTGTCAATTGATTCTGCCCTATCATCGTGCTTTGGATGCAGCCAGAGAAGCGGCTAAAGGCAAAGGTAAGATTGGTACAACAGGGCGCGGTATTGGCCCATGTTATGAAGATAAAACTGCGCGTCGTGGTATTCGCCTTGTTGATTTGAATGCAGATGATTTGGATGCTCGCATTGATGAAAACTTAAAGTATGTCAATTTTATGTTGGCTGAATTTTTGGGCGCGGAAGCCGTGGCGAAAGCCGATGTCATGGAAGCATTGGATTTGGCACAAAAGCGTTTGTTGCCTTTGGCTGCCGATGTGCCATTGATTTTGCATGAGAATATCAAAGCAGGTAAAAACATTCTTTATGAGGGTGCGCAAGGCTCCATGCTTGATGTTGACCACGGCACTTATCCCTTTGTAACTTCTTCTAACACGGTTGCAGGTGCGGCATTGGCAGGCTTGGGCGTTGGTCCTAAAGAAGTGGATGAAGTGCTGGGGATTTGCAAAGCCTACACCACTCGCGTAGGTGCAGGGCCATTCCCAACTGAACTCTACAATGCTGATGGTATGTGTGATGCTAAGAATGCTGGTAAACACATGGCTGAAAAGGGGCAAGAATTTGGTGCAACCACAGGCCGCCCACGGCGCACAGGTTGGTTTGATGCCATGGTGGTGCAACATGCGGTGCGCATCAATGGTGTGACAGGTTTGGCCATCACCAAGCTTGATGTGTTGGACGGGCTTGAAGAAGTGAAGTTATGTGTGGGTTATGAAAGAAACGGTGAGCGTTTGCAGTCTATTCCTGCATGTGCCAAAGCGTTGGAAGAGTGTGTGCCCATCTATGAAACACTTGAAGGTTGGTCGGAGAATACATTTGGCTTAAAAGATATTAGCCAGCTTCCCGCAGCCGCTAAAACATTGCTTAAACGCATTGAAGAAGTATGTGAATGCCCGGTCACCATGCTTTCCACAGGACCAGATCGGAATCATATTTGTTATCTGTAGAGCCTGCGTTATTCCTACAAAACGAGAGTAATGTGTTAATGCTGAATCCTGCATAACCCCGCAAACTCGCAGTAAGTACAACTCTGCGCGGTTTTGGGGTTAACGCTTATGTCTCCTGCCATAAATTCATCGGCAAGCATGTTTAATGTGTCTTTCCAGTGGTGGGTGAGTTCATCCCAATCCGCTGGATCATTTTTGCGACCTTTGTATCCGCGAATGTTCGGTAAAATGCCATCCTCTTTGGCAAATCCCTTAAAGCCCATGCCTTCAAAGCGGACTTGGGCAAAAGCAAGCGCATCAATGTTCAAGCCGTTATCTTGTTCAGCAAGCAAGTAGGCGGGAAGTTGCGGGGACTCAGGTCGCTCACCCAAAGTACTACTTGTTGCGCAATTCCCTGTTTTATAATCTAAAATCATGCGTCTGCCTTCATGATCCATATCAATGCGATCCAGCTTGGTATGCAAGACCAAGTCGCCCAATTTTATATCACGCCAAGCTTCACGCTCAACCACCTTAAATGGTGTGCGATTTGACTCCAACATCAGCCAATCCAACACCAATCGCTGCAAACGGCGTGTTTCTAACCACTGTATATCTTGTGGAATGAATCGCTTTAGGCTTGACCACGCGTCATCGATACAGGCTTTGATTTCACCTTCCAATGTATTGGCGTCAATGAGTGATCGCAGCTTTTGTTGGCTTGGAAAACGCTGCCAAAACAGCTCTAATACTTTGTGCAAGAGCGTGCCTTGCTCGCGGGCATTCAAACCTTGCGTAGGTTGTTCGAAGCTATTTAATTTTAGTCGGTACTTGGCAAAAGCCTGAAATGAACATGCCGATTGCGCTGCTAAAATATTTGTGCCACCATGGATATGTTCATCTTTGCCTACGGGCAACACTTTATCTTCAATGGCTTCAAGATTGATATGTTGTTGCTGCAGTTGCGTGGCATAGCGTTGGGAGGTAAAGGGAGGTAGCTCAGTGCGGCTTAAGCCTGCAAGCAAGGGGGATGCTTGCACATCATGCTGATCGCGGATTTTGGCATAACTGACATGGATATGGGGTGCAATACATAATACATTCTGCCAAACAGTTTGCGCATACACCCATTCTCGTTCACTGTTGGCATGTGGTGTTTGATACTGGGCTTGAATATCAACAGGTATCAAAGGATGAGGTCTGGCGGCAGGTGGCCATGTCTGGTCATCCATGCTGATAATAAAGGCTTCGTCAAACTCAAGGTTGCTGGCTTCAAGGAAACCCATAACCTGCACATTGGCGAGACTAGGGGCAGGGCGAAAGTGTTGTTCATAAGTGTATTCTTGCAAGTAGCCCAGTGCTTCTGCCCATGTTACCTGCCCACAAAAATCATCTAGGCTACTTAGCTGCGTGATTAGATCTTTCCAACCCTGTACTTGCGCCATTTCAAATGTTGATTCAGCAGTAGTAAAGCATTGCAGTTTTTCCAATACATGATTGGCTTTATCTAGCCATGCTGATAAATACTGTTTGCCAGAGAAGCTGTTGGACTCAGCAATATCCAATATCAGATCTTGCAATACATCTATCAAGATGGGTGTTTTGTTATCGCTATGTTGTGCGAAATATAAAAGCTGCTTTAAGCTTAAACTTTGGTAATTGGCGGCTCGCAATGCTTTATCCAATTCGGCGCGCAGCGATGATTCTTGTGTGTAGCCTTGAAGGTAGGGGGTATGCAGGAGGTTGCTGATGGCTTCGCTATCAAGCGTTGGTGTGATGGTTAATGACAATAAGCGCATAGCAGCTTGAATCACGGGTTGCTTGCCCAATACTGAACCCATTGAAAGATTGAAATACAAGCCTTCTTGGTCAGTTTTGCTGTTTAAGGGAAGAGCAGGCGCAAGCTCCTCGGATAAAATTTGGTTGACCAAGGCTGAACGCTGTTCCAAATCGGGAATTAATAAACCAATGGTTTTGTTTTTATCGGTAGCCATAAGGTTGCGAATATGCTGGCAGACAAAACGAAGCTCACTTTCTTCATCCTGGTATATGTATAGCTTGGGAGGGCTTGTTTTGCCTTCGTGATATGTTTGGTAGATGCTACAACCCAGGCTTTGTAGGTGTTCTAAGAAGGAAAGTTGCGCTGGGCTAAGTGAATCAAACCCGTCCAAAATCAAGGTTTGAGTTTGTGTTGCGTTCAGGCTTTCTTGCAACTTGCCCAACATGGTATATTGCTGCACAAAGCTTAGATTGTGTTGCTTAATCGCATGTTGGACAGCTTCTGCCCAACGATATAGGGCAATGTGTTCTTCACCACCTGACAATAAACATGTTGGGTCGATAAAATAATCTGCCAATATTTGCCAAGCTTCCATAGCCTGTTTGGCAAGCGCTTTGGTGTTTAAGACAAGGGTTTGTTCATCTTGGGTGATTGCGTTGTGCCAAAATAAAAGCTCTTGTTGGGGGCTTAGCAATAGACCTGCGCCTGCTTGCAGCCATTGCTCCTTTATCCATGCCGACCATGATTGAATATGTGGAGTTTGCCATGCTGTTTTTTTGGCTTGTATTTGTGCTTTCTCAAATTGTTGTAAACGAAAGCGAGCAAGGCGCTGGTTGGCAGTGACAAGCATAGTGTTGGCATTTAATGTTTGATATAGGGTATTGTTTGGGAGTTTTTTGAAAATAGGGCAGGATTTGCTGCTGCTGGTCATTTCGTGTTCACGATAAGGTATGATTGTTTTAAGCACATTTTAATTTTCATCAGACTTTGGCTTGATAATGGTTTGCGCAGGCACAAAGTTGCCTTCTGCATCAATATGCGCTGGAATGTAAATCTTTTCAGGAGCAGGTTCGCTATCCAGTTGCCAGAGCAGTAGCCCCGTGCAAATCAGGCTTACCGCAATCCACGCAAAAATAAAGCGTCTGGATGGGCGGTGCGAAGGTTTAGGGGTCACATCAATAATTTCAGGCTCTTTTGAGCGTGTTTGCCATTTGTATTTCAGATGGAGCCAAAGCAGACGGAAGAAAAGCATGATGAGCGCGGGCCCAAAAAAGCCGAGTAGTGTAAAGAAGAAGTAACGCATCATGTTTGCAATAATACCTTGAGTTTTGCTGCATAAGCAAGCGGATCAATGTCTTGACCACGGCGCTGAGCCTCATAAATAGTTTCAGCTAAGACTTCTAAAATCAGGTGAATGGCATCATGGCGATCATGTTTTCGCTCCACTACTTCGCGCTCCATGATTTGAGCTGCTTCAATGGGTTGCTTGGTTGCCAGTTGCTCTTCAATCGCCAAGTGTAGAGACAAGTGAAGGTAGGGGTTCATACCATCATCAATATGAAAATCACGGTCTAAAAACGCTTCCATATCGTGAAAGAGGTGATGGTATTCAGGGTGCATTTGAATCACGCGTGCAATGCGCACTTCCATAGCATCGAGTGGCAAATCAGCTTGTGCCTTTTGCCAAGCATCCCAAAAGACTTGACGGTGTGCACGGAGGGTGTTGCGGCTGGGGCGTGACTTCTCAGACATGGGGTAAACATAGTTTCTTAGGGGTTGACTGTCGAGTAGGTAACCTGCCTTTGTTAGAAATACATCACTTAGATAGATTCCCCTCAAAAAGCCCCAAGTCATTGATATATTGAAAGAATATTCTATTTTTGGTAG
>JALSGX010000007.1 GCA_026982535.1 Ghiorsea sp.
CAAGGTGTAGGAAGCACCTTTAGGGTTGCATTCCCTGCGATAAAGAAAGTATACAATCAGGATGATGAAATGGAGAAAGAGTATGATGTTCTAAGTAAGCTTCAGCCCAATGGCAAAATACTGTTGGCTGATGATGAAGATATAGTCTTGGAAGTTCTTTCGGTCATGTTGGAAGACCTTGGCTATACATGTATTCTGGCAACACACGGTGAACAAGCTATTGAGCTATTCGCGCAGCATAGCCATGAAATAGAAATGGTTGTATTGGATATGTCTATGCCGGGCATGAGCGCAGCTCAGTGTTTGGCAGGGCTAAAAGCCATAGACCATCATGTCAAAGTTATTGTTTCAAGTGGCTATACACAGGCGGATGTACACGAGCAATTAAAAGGTCAACGCTTCTCGGCGTTTTTGCAAAAACCTTGTGATTTGGTGCAACTGCATAGCGTTGTGAAGCAAGTTCAAGAGGAGGCTTGATGATTGGCGCTGTCAGTTGCTGGTCTGTAGTGTTGATGTGACGGCAATAAAATAGGGGTAGTTTTCTGGCTCAATTCTTTGTTCAAGAAACACTAAAGTTTCTGAATGCGGGTGCGCCAGCATGATGCAAGTATCGCTCTTTCGCGCGCAAGATAATGCAGACTTCCAAGCTTGCTGGAGGGCGTTGGCTTCAAGGCTATGATCAAGAAATATATCTCGTGCATTCCAGGCTATACCACTTTTTCTGGCGACAGAAGCAGCAACAGATGAGGGTGATGTCCGGGAGTCAATAAAAAACAACCCATGCTTTTTGCAGAGTTCCATAAGCCACTGCATGGCTTGTGTGTTTGCGGTTAAAGCTGAACCCATATGGTTATTGATGCCGACAACATGCGGTACTTTTGTCAAGGCATCTTCAAACACTTGGGTGAATATAGCCTTGTTCATTGCTGCGTGCAGGTAAAAGGCTTCCATCTTGTTGGTGTACTTTGGGTTGGCAGTCTGCATAGGCATATGCAACATGACAGGCACACCATGTTGGTAGGCCATCTGGGCGGCTTGCTTGGCATAGGGCGCATCGGGGAGAATAGATACCGTAAGCGGGAAAGGTAGAGCCAGCAAGCGTCGCAATGCTTTGAGATCATAGCCCACATCATCGATAATCAAGGCAATTTGATGCCGCTTTTCGTGTGTTGAAGTTTGTGTTGGCAAAGGCTGTGACACAGGTTCGGGCAACACATCTTCAAAGGTAAGGGGGATACTTTCCTCTTCATCGGTGATGAAAGGTGCCATGATTTGCGCGATAGGTTCCTCATGATGTAAATATTCGGGAGGGGTTTGATGTGTTTGCAGGTGTTGATAAAAGCCAAACCCAACCCACAGCAGCAAAGCAGAGGCAACCAGGATGGTTGCCGCTTTTATGTAGTGATGGGGCGGCTGCTTTTTTGCTTTCTTTTTAGCCAAGGAAAATTAAGAGACCTTTTTGCTGAGAACATGAAGCCCTTGCAGCAGGTCTAAAGCGCGTTGCAGTTGAACATCCCTGGTTAGGCGCTCAACCATTTTATCACTCGGTTGACCCGGGATAATTTCTTTTTGTTTTGGTTTACCATTCCCGTTTTCCAAGTGACCTTTCATGTCTGCCTCAGAGATTCGCTTGAGTGTATCTTGATCATCATCTTCAATTTTGATACGAACAGCCTTGACTTCCACATCAGGGTCAATGCCTGTTGCCTGAATGGAGCGACCGCTGGGTGTGTAATACAGTGCGGTAGTGAGTTTGAACGCAGAACCATCGGAAAGCGGGATAATCCGTTGCACAGAGCCTTTACCAAAGCTTCTTGTGCCCATGAGTACTGCTCGTTTATTATCTTGTAATGCGCCTGCCACGATTTCTGATGCGGATGCTGATCCTCCATTGATCAGGACAACCAAAGGCTCACCTTGCAAAATATCCCCTTTTTTGGCATCAGCTCGCATGTTTTTACCAGTGCGTGACTTGGTGCTGACAATGCCACCTTCATTCAAGAATAAATCACTAATGGCGATAGCTTGGTCAAGCAGCCCGCCAGGGTTGTTGCGCAAATCAAGAACAGCACCGTAAATCTTGCCATTGGACTGTTTTTTAAGGGCGCTAAACTTTTCTTCAAGTTGTTCCGCGGAATGTTCTTGGAATTGGGTAATTCGAAGATAAGCATAGCCAGGTGCTAAAATATCAGTTTTTACAGATGCAACCTGAACAATAGCGCGGGTAATGTTGACATTAAATGTGCGTGCCTCGTCTTCACGAAAAATGGTGAGCGTAATATCAGTGCCTGGTTTACCACGCATCATCTTTACAGACTCCATGATGCTAATATCTCTAGCAATCACATCACCAATCTTGATAATGAGATCGCCAGCTTTAATGCCCGCCCGGTCAGCAGGCGTATCTTCAATGGGCGCGACAACAAGTATGCCCCCATCAGCTTTTGATATTTCAATGCCCAAGCCACCAAACTCACCACTGGTATCTTCCATCATTTTACTAAACATATCTTGATTCATATAAGTTGAATGAGGATCAAGGCTGGACAACATGCCTTCAAGCGCACCTTCAAGTAGCTCTTTATCTGATTTTTCTTCAACATAATAACGGCGAATGGCATTCATCACATCAGAAAACTTTTTTATTTCTGCGTAATCGGTCGCAGCTTGAACCTGTGGTATATGTATTTGAGGTTGCCAAGACACCCATGCCAAAGTGAGAGCAGCGCATGTGCCCAATAAAACGATCCAGCGTGTTGTGTTGAAAGTCATGTTTTGCCTCTTTGTCTTTTGGTTTGTTTTGTACACCAGCGTGTTGGGTTTACAGGCTTGCCTTGGTCTCGAATCTCAAAGTACAGGCGTATATCATCTACCCAACCCGTGCTACCAGCTTCTGCTAAAATTTCACCTTGTTCAACCCAGTCACCAACCTGTTTGTACAGGGCATCATTGTGGGCATACACTGCCACAATGCCTTGCCCATAATCAACAATCATCATTAAACCATACCCACCAAACCAATCAGCATAGCGGACTTGCCCTTGTCCAAGCGCTTGAACCAGCCTACCTTGTTTGTCTCGTCTTTTAGGAGCAAGGTGAACGCCTGAAAGCTTGACACCTGTTGGTGTTTGCTGCTTGAAGCCCACCATAATGCTACCTTGAATCGGCCACGGAAGCCGACCTTTTTGTTTACGAATAGGCACAAGTTTTTCACGCTTGTCACTGGCAAGAAGCGTGTCTGCCAAGCCATCAAGCAGCCGCTTCAACGCCTTTTCTTGTTGTATTAACCGCTTTTCTTGTGCTTTCTTTTGACGCAGGCTGGAGCGTAAGGATTTGGCCGCCTCCTTTTTTTTCGCGATATGACTTACCAAGGCTTGTTCTGCATCTTTGCGTGCCTGTTGTAAGGCGATGAGCTTGGCTTTATTGGCTTGTTCTTTGCGCTCAATGGCAGTTAACTTATTCATTTCAACTTGCCAAGCTAGCCTGTCTTTTTCTTGGGACAACATGACTTGCTTTAATAAATACTGGCGGTGTGGCAGTTCTGTAATGGGTGTACCAGATAACATGTCTGCCCACACTGATTGTTTGTGTCTGTGTCGGTAAGCGGCGTTGGCTTCCTTAAGCATTTGTTTGTAAAGTACTTGCATATTTTGTTTGATGCTTTCTTTTTCAATGGTCAATGCTTTAAGTTTTTTGTCGGTCGCCGCAATATCTTGCCGAACTTGGCGGTAGGCTTTTCGCGCTGCTAGGAGCTCTGTGTCCAGTTGTTTAAGGTGCTCGCCAACATCACCTAGGGCTTGTTTGAGTTCACGCTGAACCTGACGGATGATTTTCTTCTGTTGTTGCAGGCTTTGTAGTTCAGCTTGAACATCGCGTGCTGTTGCGGGGTCTTGCAAGCCAAATAGTAGTGCACAAAGGAGTGTTGTCGTAAAATATTTCATCATATTTTGTGGTAAGGGTGTCCTTGGATAATGGAGAACGCGCGATACAACTGCTCAACAACCAATACCCGTGCCAACTGATGAGGCAAGGTTAAGCAAGACAAGCTCCAAACACGCATGGCGGCTTTACGCACCTCATCGGATACACCCGCAGCTCCACCAATCACAAAATCAATTTTGGCGTTAGCTGTTTGCTGCTTGAAAAAGTCTGCCCATTGCATACTGCTCAAAGATTTTCCTTTTTCATCAAAAAGAATGAAGCCTTGGTTGACGGCTTTGAGAATGTGTTTGGCTTCATCCGCTTTGATTTGGTTGATTTGCTTGGCTTTGCTTTCGGGTAGCTCAACAATATCGAATTGGTGTGTGCCTTGCAGTCGCTTTTTTAGCGATGCTTCGTAGTCGCGAAAATCCTTGCCCGCTTTGCCCACCACCAAGAGCCTTAATTTCATACTTTTGTTTGTTCATCCTCTGGTGTGCTCCAAAGGCGCTCAAGCTGGAATGATTCGCGTACTTCGGGGAGAAACAGGTGAACAATAATATCGCCCAAATCAACCACCAACCACTCCAATGCCTCCATGCCATCCACACGGGCAGCAAGCCCGTGGGCATGACCTACTTCACGCACTGCGTTGGCTAAGGCTTTAAGTTGGCGGTCGGTTCTGCCTGTGGCTAAAATAAATTGGTCGGCAAAGTTGCAGCGCCCTTGCACATTCAAGGTGATAATATCCAAGCCTTTTTTATCTTCGATAGCCTCAATGACCGATGCGCTGAGTTGTTCCAATGTTTTGATTTCACTCATGTTGTTCTCTCTTTGTTTTTCAATCCAGTTGTGTCAATCAGTCCGAAGCATAACATGCTAGAATGGCTTTGCAGGTATCGGGGTGTAAATCGCTTGGATATGCAGAAGGATTGTGACGAATTTTCGTCGCTGAAACATCAGGTAAATCAGCCTGGATAAACAGCACATGCCCTGCACCTTGTGCATCGCTGATGGCTTTGGCATGTTGCCAACCCATGGTTTTTGTTGTGTTTGTTTGACCTTTGCGCGCAAACACAACCACATTGCACAAGTCTTGATGTTTGGGATACTCCACCCAGCCACGCATATCCAGAAATGAATCCATACCCATCAGCCAAAGCGGCACAATGTCTGGATTTTCTGCCCTAAAGCGGCGCAGCGTGGCAATGGCGGGGGTGGGGGTGTTTTGATCCACTTCCCAATCCACAATACGCACACGAGGTTCATCGGCAAATATGGAAGCAAGCCATGATAAGCGTTGCTTTGGCGTCGCTTTGCCTGAGAGCTGCCTGTGCACGGGAAGCCCCACAGGAATCACCCAAACTTCATCAAGCGCTAAATGTCCAAAAGCCGCTTCAACCAAAGCCTTATGACCCAAATGTGGCGGGTCGAAGCTTCCGCCGAATAATGCGATGCGTTTAGACATATATTTGAACCGCAGAGAACGCAGAGGTTCGCAGAGGCGTATTGTTATTTCGACCAAGCGCAGCGTGTAAAGAAATCCTTAAGGTACCTCGATTGCGCTCGGTATGATATAGTTTCAATTTATTTGCGCCCAGAGCTGCCAAACCCGCCTTCACCTCGTACTGTTTCAGATAGTTCACTCACCGCTTGGAAATCGGCCTGCACAAACTTTGCAATCACCATTTGCGCAATGCGCTCACCGCGTGTGATGGTAAAGGGTTCTTTGCCGTGGTTAATCAAAATAACACCGACTTCACCCCGATAATCCGCATCAATCGTGCCGGGTGAGTTCAGCACGGTAATCCCATGTTTATACGCAAGCCCAGAGCGGGGGCGAATTTGCGCCTCATAGCCATCAGGTAAAGCCATGGCAAAGCCTGTTTTAATCAGTTTATGTTCACCAGGTGCGAGCACCATATCTTCATCAATGGCAGCACGAATATCCGCACCCGCAGCTTGCGCGCTGGCATAAAAGGGAAGCTCTAAGCCTTCGCCGTGGGGTAGTGCTTGAATCTGAACAATAGCATGCTGCATGTTTATCTCCCTTGGTTATCTAATGCGGATAATAGTCGCTGATGGATATTTTCAAAGCCGCCATTGGATAAAATAAGCACAATATCATTGGTTTGGGCGTGATGTTGAATGTGCTGGATAATGACATCGGTGGTTGCCAACACTTGCGCATCAATACCATGTGTTTTGATGTCGGCACACACTTGGTTCACATCCAAAAGATCAGATACATCCATGTTTCTATCCGATGGCGGGGTGAATATCACATGGTCTGCACTTTTCAACGATGGTGGTAGCGTATCTTGATGAATCTTGCTGCGCATGGTGTTGGAGCGGGGTTCTAACACCACCCAAAGCGCACCTTTACCTTTCATGCCTGCTTTGACGGCATCAACAACCCCCTTAATCGCAGTGGGATGATGAGCGAAATCATCATAAATGGTGATGCCGCGTGTTTCACCAACTTTAGTCATGCGGCGGCGCACACCCTTAAATGTTTCAA
>JALSGX010000008.1 GCA_026982535.1 Ghiorsea sp.
AAACCTTAAACGCCAGACCAGCAAGCACAAACAACATGCCTGTAAGTACAGCAATACGATAGCCCTCGCCACCAGAGGCGATAAGCTCACCCATTTCAGCATACATAAAGCTGGCTGTGCTGCCATACAAGAAAGATATACCATACAACAACATACATGAGGAAAGCGCGCCAAGGATAAAATATTTCAGTGCCGCTTCTGTGGAACGAAGCACATCGCGCTGGTAGGCCACAAGCACATAAACACATAACGCCATCAGCTCAAGTCCAAGGTACATGATCACAAAATTGGTTGCGGAAACCATCAGCATCATACCCAAAACAGCAAACAGCATCATGGTATAATATTCGCCAACATTCTCAACATCTTGGATATAATTCAATGAAATAAGCATGGTGAAAACTGTTGCAACAAGCATCAGAAGCTTGGCATAAGTTGCGAAGGCATCCAACTCAAAATAGCCATAAAATGTCATGGTTGCATCTTGCCCAGAAACAGCACCAACCAACAACACTGTGCCAACAACCGTTGCTATTGATGTCCAAGCGACAATATTCTGACGATGTTTGGAAATAAACACGCTCATCAACAACACGACCATGCCCATCACAGCCATCAAGATCTCAGGCAGGATTAGGTCTAGGTTTTGTGGAAACGGGAAGGGAAAAACTACATCAGCCATATTGGTTTAACCTCAGTGAGTACCAGCGTGTGCCGCTGGTACATGTTCTAATAGAAGTGCTGCCGCGTCAAGTTTGCTGGTGGTTGCTTGCTCGACCAAGTTTTCAATCGTGGCATGAAGCAGATCCAACACGGGCACAGGGTACAAGCCTACCCATAATGTTAATAATATCAGAGGCACAAACAAAGCAAACTCGCGTTTGGATATATCACGCATGGAGCGTACCGTGTCTTTAATCACATCGCCCATGATAACACGCTTATACATCCACAAGGTATAGCAAGCCGACAATACAACGCTGATAGTCGCCGCAATAGCTATCCATTTTGCAGATACAGGTAAAGCCTCAACATCAGCGGAGAAAACACCCAGTAGCACCATGATTTCACCAATAAACGCAGATGTGCCAGGCAATGCCACATTTGCCATCGAGAAAAACAGCATAATAGCGGCAAATACAGGCATCACATTCACCACACCCCCATAATCCGCGATTTCGCGTGTATGTAGCCGATCATACATCACGCCAACACACAAGAAGAGCGCAGCCGCGACAAAGCCATGCGAAATCATATTCATCACAGCACCTTCCAGGCCTTGGACGGTGAAGACAAAAGTGCCCAAGGTAACAAAACCCATATGGGCAATGGATGAGTATGCAATGAGTCGTTTCATATCCTTTTGCATCATGGCAACCAATGAAATGTAAACGATCGCAATCAAACTCAGCCCAATCATCATGGGCGCAAAATATTGTGAGGCATCAGGCAGCATGGGTAGTGAAAAGCGCAGGTAACCATACGCACCCATTTTCAACAAAATACCTGCCAAGATAACCGAACCTGCTGTTGGCGCCTCAGTATGCGCATCCGGAAGCCATGTATGCACTGGCCACATTGGAACTTTCACCGCAAAGGCAATAAAGAAGGCTAAAAATATCCAGAACTGCCATTGGAAATCAAATGGGTAGTCCATAAATGCCTGCATACTGAAGGTTTCACCTGCTTTGAAATACATTGCAAGCAATGCAATAAGCATCAATACCGAGCCTGCCAAAGTATAAAGGAAAAACTTCAGTGTGGCATAAATACGATTTTTACCACCCCAAACGCCAATCATCAGATACATTGGAATCAATAGTGCTTCCCAGAAAAAGTAAAACAGTATCGCGTCCATGGCTGAGAAAACACCAATAAGTGTGGTCTCAAGAATAAGGAACGCGAGCATATAATCCTTAACGCGTGTTTGAATACACTTCCATGCCGATGCTATACAAATGATAATCAACAAACCTGTCAGTACAATAAATGGCATGGAAATACCATCAACACCCAATTGATAGTTGATGTTAAAAGCAGGAATCCACGCGTGAAACTCTTCAAACTGCATATGCGCAGTGCTGCGGTCAAAGTAGAAGATCAGCGGCAGTGTAACCAAAAAGGTCGCAACGGATGTGGCTAACGCTGCCCAGCGCACCGCATGATCATTATGTATAAACAACCAGATAATAATCGCACCCATTGTCGGCAAGAAAATTGCCAGCGAAAGAATCGGAAAATCGAGTACATTGTGCAAATCCATGTCTTATTCTACTCCCTTATCCGCCCAGTATTAGGTATGTTAGCAAACCAAACACACCAGCAACCATGGCATAGGCATAATGATAAACCATACCTGTTTGCATATTTTTCAACATGGCAGCACCACTTTTTACAGTATCAATAATACCACCGTGAATCACACCTTTATCAATAACCGCCAAATCTCCTGATTTCCAGAAGAAATTAGCCAATGCGCGCATTGGGCGTACAATAGTCATATCATATAGCTCATCCCAATACCATTTGTTGAGTAAGAACTGATGAACGCCAGGGAACATTGCCGCAATTTTTGCGGGCAACTTGCTTTCCTTAAAATACATGAAGAAAGCAAGCGAAATACCTAAAAGCGCAAGGATAAGTGGGCCCCGCTCCAGCCAAAAATGCGGCTGCGTATGATCATCCTCAAGCATTTCCAGCTTGAGGATTGCATTGTGTGCATCCATCACAAAAAGCGAGTCCCTGAAATAACCATGAATAATTTCCTCATTGGCAATATCAAGCATGTAGTAACCCCACATACCCGCAAACACTGCACCCACCGACAATACCAATAGTGGAACTGTAATCACTTTAGGCGATTCATGCAGATGCGCTTTGGTTTCAACAGGAACACGATCACTATTATGGAAGGTCAAGAAGAACATGCGGAATGTATAGAATGCTGTCATCACCACACCGGCCATCAACGCATAATACGCAATATCACTCACCCATCCCATATCGCGCGCGTAAGCAGCCTCAATGATCAGGTCTTTGGAATAAAAGCCACCAAAAGGTGGAATACCTGCCAATGCCAACGCGGCCAACAGCATGGTGACATAGGTAATCGGCATATATTGACGCAACTGCCCCATTTGTCGTATATCTTGATTGTGATGCACAGCATGAATCACTGAGCCTGCCGCCAAAAACAGCAATGCCTTAAAATACGCATGGGTCATCAAGTGGAAGATGCCTGCTGAATACGCCGAAATACCACATGCTACAAACATATAGCCAAGTTGCGAACATGTGGAATATGCAATCACGCGCTTAATATCATTTTGCACAAGCCCAATGGTTGCACACATAAACGCTGTGATCGCACCAACGATAATGACAACAGCAAGTGCAACTTCAGAAAACTCAAACATGGGTGATAAACGCGCCACCATAAACACCCCAGCTGTTACCATGGTTGCGGCATGAATTAGAGCGGAAATGGGGGTAGGCCCCTCCATAGAATCAGGAAGCCATACATGTAGCGGCACTTGACCAGATTTACCCATGGCGCCAATAAACAACGCTAGGCATATAAAGGTGATAGTGTCGATTTGCCAACCAAGGAATGACATGGTTGAAGCGGATGCCACCAACCCTGGAACCAATGCAAATACTTCACGATAGTCCACCGTACCGAAGTAATACCAAACAGCCAAAATCCCTACAGCAAAACCAAAGTCACCCACACGATTGACAATAAATGCCTTCATCGCCGCGACATTGGCAGAATCACGCTTAAACCAGAAGCCAATCAGCAAATATGAAAATAACCCCACAGCTTCCCAGCCGAAAAACAAGGTGAAGAAGCTATTACCCATCACCAAAACAAGCATGGAGAAGGTGAAGGCGGAGATATAGGCAAAAAAGCGCGGATAACCTGGATCCCCATGCATATAGCCAATGGTATAGATGTGCACACATGCCGATACAACAGTAACTGTTACCATCATGATGGTGGTTAATGGATCAATCATCATGCCAATATTAACCACAAGGGTGTCAGAAGCTATCCAGGTCCAGAAGTTGCCATAAAACTCAGCGCCATCTAGCACCTGCATAAAAACATCAATGGATAAAAGCGCAGAAAGGATAACGCAAACTGATGTGATCCAATGGCTGAGCCTATCCTTAATCAACCACCCAAAAAGCCCAGCCGCCATTGCTCCAATTAAAGGGAGAAGCGGTATAGCCAACAATTGCGTTGTATTCAGCGTCACTACTGTAGCATCTGTCACCATAAACTCCCCTTAACCCTGTAGTGTATTGATATCTTCAACAGCAATCGAACGGCGCTGACGGTAATATGCGACCAAGATTGCCAAGCCGACCGCCACTTCAGCAGCAGCTACAGTTAACACAAAGAAAACCATAATCTGCCCATCAAGATTACCTAAGAAATGGGAAAAGGCAGTGAAGTTGATATTCACAGCCAGTAACATCAACTCAATGCACATCAAGATTGTAATCACATTCTTGCGATTTAAGAATAACCCAACAATGCCTATGCTAAAAAGTGCTGCGCCAACAACAAGAAAATCAGATAATGGAACCATTACATGCTCACCTTACGCAAGCGTTCTTCTTTGCGAACTTTCACTTGCTCAGAAATATTTTGATACTTAGCATCCTTACGCTCACGAATCGTCAGTACGATTGCACCAACCAATGCCACCAAAAGGATAATCGCTGCAATTTCAAAACCCAACAAAAACTCAGTATACAACACTTTACCAATCTCAACCGTGTTGTTCACTTCGCTGCCATAGTGCGCCATCATTGCCATTTTTTCCGAGCCAAAAATGCCACTGGTTGATGCTGCTACCAACTCAATAAAAAGAATCAATGCAATCATGCCTCCAACAGGAAGGTACTGCAGCCAACCTTCACGCTTCACTGCGCGATTCACCTCAAGCATCATAATCACAAACATGAACAATACCATGACGGCACCAACATAAATTAACACAAGTACAACACCGAGAAACTCTGCATCCAGCAAAAAGAACAAGCCCGAGGCATTAAAAAAGCACAAAATTAACCACATCACCGAATACATGGTGTTATTCGATATAATAACACCCAATGCAGACAATACAGCCAATCCACCAAATAAGTAAAAGAACCCAGTTTCTAACATGTCCCCTCCGAATCCTTATTGATAGCGCGCATCAGCAGCTAAGTTGGCCGCAATTTGCGATTCATATCTCTCACCAACATGCAATAACATTTCCTTGGTATAATACAATGCTTCGCGTGTTTCAGAGGCATACTCAAACTCTTGGGTTTCTACAATGGCATCCACAGGGCAAGCTTCTGTGCAAAAACCACAAAAAATGCACTTGGTCATGTCAATGTCGTAACGGGTTGTACGCCTTGAACCATCTTCCCGTTCTTCCGATTCAATGATAATGGCCAAAGCAGGACAGATCACTTCACAAAGCTTGCAAGCAATACACCGTTCCTCACCATTCTCATAACGACGCAACGCATGCAGACCACGAAAGCGCGGTGATAGCCATGTCCGCTCCTCTGGATACTGCACAGTAATTTTCTTTTTGAACAAATAACGACCAGTCAAGGCAAGCCCTCGCACCAGCTCCCACAATAACCATGTTTTCAAATGACGCTTAATCCAATTCATAACTTATCTCCACGGCTGATAAAAACCAATTGCATCACTAATAAAGCTTAGACCTTCATAGATTTGACCTGCATATGTGCTTAGACCAATGACGGCAATCCAAGCAAGCGTCCATGGCAAAAATACCTTCCAACCCAAGCGCATCAATTGATCGTAGCGGTAGCGCGGGAATGTTGCCCTGAACCAAATAAACACAAACACAAGGAAAGAAGCTTTCATAAGCAACCAAAATGTTCCTGGAATAAAACCTAAAAACTCAAACGGTGGATGCCAGCCACCCAAAAACAAAATGGATGTCAACAAGGCTATCAAAATCATGGCGGCATATTCAGCCAACGCAAAGATAGCAAACCACATCCCTGAATATTCAACAAAAAAGCCTGCCACAAGCTCAGCTTCCCCTTCTGGCAAGTCAAACGGCGAACGGTTCGTTTCCGCTGCACCCGAAATAAAATAAACGATAAACATAGGAAATAACGGGATAAAATACCAGTGTAGAATACCCCCCGCTTGCGCGTAAACAATATCACTCAGGCTCAGGCTTCCCGCCAGAATCAACACGCAAACAATAGAAAAACCCATAGCAATTTCATACGAAATCATTTGTGAAGTTGCACGAATGGCACCAATCAAGGCATACTTGGAATTGGATGCCCAGCCAGCCATCAGAATACCAT
>JALSGX010000009.1 GCA_026982535.1 Ghiorsea sp.
ATACCCACACGGTTGGTATTATGAATAATTTGTCGTTGTAAGTTAGATGAATCCACAATATCCGCATCGGCAATACCAATCGTGCCCACGCCTGCTGCTGCCAAATAATAGGCAACAGGTGAACCCAATCCGCCTGCACCAATCATAAACACTTTGGACTCAAGCAATTTGCTTTGTCCTTCTGCACCCACTTCGGGCAGGATAATATGGCGCGAATAACGCTCGATTTGTTCTTCTGTAAAATCAATCATGTTTTTTTAACCTCAATTCACCACGAAGAACACGAAGAACACGAAGTTTTCATTTTAACTTTGTGTCTCTGTGCCTTTGTGGTTAAAACTTTTATGCTTCTATATGCTTAAATAAGTCGGTGGACATATACCGCTCCGCCATAGATGGTAAAATGACCACAATACGCTTGCCCTTCATATCATCTTGAGCTGCAACTCTAAGTGCCGCAGTCACTGCCGCACCCGATGAAATACCACCCGGAATGCCTTCTTCATCTGCCAAGCGTTGTGCCATGACAAAAGCATCATCATTGCTGACTTGCTCCACACTATCCACAATATCCACATTCAGATTTTTAGGCACAAAGCCCGCACCAATACCTTGGATTTTATGTGGGCTAGGCTCACCACCCGAAAGTACAGGTGAATCCGCTGGTTCAACGGCAATGGCTTTGAAATCAGGGTTGCGTGATTTAATGACTTCAGCAACACCCGTAATCGTGCCACCCGTGCCAACGCCAGCCACAAGCGCATCCACCTTGCCATCGCAATCCTTCCAAATTTCTTCAGCCGTGGTTTCACGATGAATTTGCGGGTTGGCAGGGTTATCAAATTGCTGCGGCATAAAGCCACCATCAATGGTTTTTACGATTTCAGTTGCTTTGGCAATCGCGCCTTTCATACCTAATGGTGCAGGTGTAAGCACCAATTCAGCACCTAATAATTTAAGCAACTTGCGGCGTTCCACGCTCATAGACTCAGGCATGGTGAGGATACACTTATAACCTTTGGCGCGAGCAACAAATGCCAATGCAATGCCGGTGTTACCCGAAGTTGGCTCAACAATGGTGCCACCTTCTTTGAGTAAACCTTTCTTTTCAGCATCTTCAATCATGGCTTTGCCAATGCGGTCTTTCACCGAATTTAATGGGTTGAAAAACTCACACTTCACCAAGATTTCTGCACCCAAATCTGCGCCTATCCGATTCAAACGAATCAGTGGCGTGTTGCCGATTGCTTCTGCTGCATTGTTATAAATCGCCATAACCTACTCCTACCTTGCGTTAAAGGCTTAACCTTCGATAATACTTTGTTCGATGGGTTCTACATGCACGCCATCCAATGCCTCAAGCCACTTCACAGCCGCTTCGACCACTTCAGTTTTCCCTTCAATTTCAAGCCCAACCAAACCCATATCTTCTTTCACTTCCGCAGTTCGGATATTGGTAATGACATCAAATTCTTTCGCCAACTGCCAAATCACAGGTTCAGTCACTTTTTCTTTATCGAAATTCAAATACACGCGTAATTTCACTCTAATCTCCTCTTGAAAATAAAAATATTTGTTCGCTAGCAAGACATGGTGCGTGCGAGAAGCGCAGCATACTTTTTTAGTATCTGAGCATCACAACACTTGCCATAACACAGCTACAGCTAGCGGACAAATAGATTATTTTCCACCCGCGATGGCTGGCACGATAGACACTTCATCACCTTCTTTCACTGCGGTCTTACTACCATCAAGAAAACGCACATCTTCATCATTCAAATATACATTCACAAAACGGCGGATCTCACCATGCTCATCACATAGGCGTTCTTTCATACCTGGATGCACTGCTTCTAGATTATCAATCAACTCGCCAATGGTTGCACCTTCGATATTCACTTCATCTGCACCACCTGTAAGCTTACGAAGTGGGGTTGGGATTCTTACTGCTACTGTCATGTTATTCTCCTGTTTTTTATTTTATTTTATAATTAATGCGATGCTACACCGTCAGCTTCTGCCAACACATCGAATTCCTTCAATGAAGCGCCAATCACCCGAGGTTTTGCCACTTCATTAACCACTGCTTCCTGTGTTTTCAAACCATTACCCGTGATACAAAGCACAATAGACTCATCTTTCGGCAATTTACCCGATTCAATCAGTTTAATGGCACTGCCCAAGGTCACGCCACCAGCAGTTTCAGCAAAGATGCCTTCAGTTTCCGCCAACAGTTTCATCGCCGCAATCACTTCTGCGTCTGTCACATCTTCACACCAGCCACCGCTTTCTCTAATCACACGGTTGGCATAAAAACCATCGGCTGGATTACCAATCGCCAAAGATTTGGCAATGGTGTCGGCTTTAACAGGATGAATCATATCCGTGCCATCTTTCACTGATTTAGAAATCGGCGAGCAGCCTGTGGCTTGCGCGCCATACACGGCAGTACCGTTATCTTCAATCAAGCCAAGCTTGATAAATTCTTTAATCGATTTATCAATTTTGGTACAAAGTGAACCCGAAGCCATAGGCACAACCACATGTTTGGGTGCTTTCCAACCCAATTGCTCCATGATTTCATAACCCATAGACTTAGAGCCTTCCGCATAAAACGGGCGCACATTAACATTCACAAATGCCCAGCCATATTTGCCCGCAACTTCAGAACATAAACGGTTTACATCATCATATTGACCTTTGATACCAATGATGTTGGTGCCAAAAATTGCCGCGCCAAGCACCTTACCTTGTTCCAAATCTTCAGGGATAAACACATACGACTTCAAACCTGCCGCCGTCGCATTGGCTGCCACAGAGCCAGCAAGGTTACCTGTGGATGCACATGCAACTGTTTCAAAACCAAATTCAACAGCCTTAGAAAGCGCGACCGCAACCACACGATCTTTGAAGGATAATGTTGGGTAGCATACTGAGTCATTTTTAATATAAAGCTCTTTCACACCCAAAGCTTCAGCCAGGCGATCAGCACGAATCAGTGGTGTAAAGCCATTGTTTGTACCCACTTTGGGCTCACCGTCAATCGGCAACAACTCTTTATAACGCCACATGTTTTGCGGGCGCGACTCAATCAACTCACGGGTAAGCTTACCCTCCAGCTTTTCATAGTCGTAAACCACTTCCAAGGGTCCAAAACAAAACTCACACACATGAGTGGGTTCAATGGGATATTCCTGACCACACTCACGGCATTTTAGGGCGCGAACGATACTTTCACTCAATGTTATCTCCTGTGCAAAAAAGCGTCCTCTTTTGCGGAACATTATTTTTTAACTTTGGAATCCGAAAACAAAAAAACCCTCGCGATAAGCGAAGGTTGAAAGAACATGCAACACAAGTTGCCAATAAACTCACAACCCGAACATTATCGCTCCCAGTATGCTGACACACTCAACCAAACCGGGCAGGCATTGGCACCATTCCTTCTTTAGCCACTTGGCTTGAGGCGGTTGCCGCGGTTTCTATGGGCCTGTAACCCTCCACCGCTCTGGATAAACTCGGATCCAATATGTAGCGCCGAATTATCGGCTATGTTTTCTAGATTGCAAGCAAAAAGATTTATCTTATAAATTTCGACAAATCGCAAGGCTGGCTTCTGACTTGTTGAGCGCATAAATATGCACGCCTGCCACATCATTCGCCAATAGGTTTTGACACTGCTGCGTTGCCACTTCAATACCCATAGCTTTGACAGCATCTAAATCACCCGCAATGGGCTGCATTTTTTCATGCAACCAGTCGGGAATACTTGCACCACACATCTTAGAAAAGCGTACTATTTGCTCATAATTGCCAATCGGCATAATGCCTGGGATAATCGGAATCGTAATACCTATCTTCTCAGCTTGTTCTCTAAAGCGGTAGTAGGCATCATTATCAAAGAAATATTGGGTGATGGCTGCAATCGCACCTTCATCTTGCTTAACTTTGAGATACTTCAAATCATCTGCAACACCGTTTGCTGATTCAGGATGCCCTTCAGGGTAAGTGGCGACTGCGATGGAAAAGCCCTGTTGCTCTCGCACAAACCTTACCAAATCTGTCGCATGGGCAAAGCCACCATCCACAGCTTCAAACTTATCCATACCTTCAGGCGCGTCACCACGCAAAGCAAGAATGTTTTTCATGCCTGCGGCTTTGTATTCATTCAATAGTGCCGCCAACTCATCTTGGGTTGAACCCACACAAGTCAAATGCGCCATAGGCTCTAAAGCTGTTTCCTTACGGATGCGCTTCACGATACGCAGTGTACGGTCTTGTGTTGTGCCACCTGCTCCGTAAGTCACCGAAACAAAGGATGGGTTAAGCTGTGTTAACTCTTGAATACACTGCCATAAGTTTTTCTCACCCTTGTCTGTTTTGGGCGGGAAAAATTCAAAAGATATCGATGGTTTACCGGCTGCTTTGCAGTCGGCCAAAATTTGTTCAAGCAACACTTTATAACCTCGGAACCGTCACGCCGCGTTGTTTCATGTATTTACCAGCGCGGTCAGCATAAGATGTTTCACATGCTTCATCGGATTCAAAGAACAAGAACTGTGCCACACCTTCATGGGCATAAATTTTAGCTGGTAGCGTCGTGGTATTGGAAAACTCCAAGGTCACATGCCCTTCCCATTCAGGCTCAAGCGGAGTGACATTCACAATGATACCACATCGTGCGTAAGTGGATTTTCCCAAACAAATGGTCAATACATTGCGCGGTATTTTTAAGTATTCCACGGTGCGAGCAAGCGCAAAGGAGTTCGGCGGGATAACGCAAACATCCGACTTAATATCAACAAAACTTTTGTCATCAAAGTTTTTGGGGTCAACGGTCGCTGAATGAATATTGGTAAACACTTTGAACTCATCAGAGCAGCGCACATCATAGCCATAGGATGAAAGACCATAAGAAATCGCACCCTCACCTTTTGCGTTCTTCTTGATTTGTCCATCCACAAATGGCTCAATCATTTGATGCTCTTGCGCCATTTGACGAATCCACTTATCTGATTTGATGCTCATGCCTTACCTCTGATGAACTAAAAAATGACTGCGAAACCTGCTCATTTTTAAGCACTTGTCACGCAATCATGCAAACAACTTTTTTGAACCGCAGAGGACACAGGGCTTCACAGAGGTAAGTGGTGTTTTTTTTACACTTAGTGACAAAGCAATGAAGGTTCAACCTAACATCATCCAACCCTTAACTTCAGTGTGATATTCACCCAATCATCATACGCCAACTGTTCAGGGCGTTTTTTGGGATCTATACCAATGCTCAAGTAGTCTTCTTGAGTGAGCTGCCCTCGAAATTGATTGTAAATGGTTTTGCGGCGATGCGCAAAACCTTGGCGAACTGTTTTTTGCAAGGCTTCATAACTGCATTTGGGCGTGTTGCCATGTGGTAATAATTGAATGACCATAGAGTGGACTTTAGGCGGTGGATTAAATGCGCCAGGCGGCAAAACAATGAGCTTCTTGGGTGTGTAAAAATGTCTAACCAACACCGACAAACCACCGTAAACCTTGGTGCCTGCCTCTGCCACAATGCGTTGTCCGACTTCGCGTTGATACATCAACACCATACCACCCGATAAGGAAAATGAAGCCAACAAAGCTGTTAAAGGTCCACTGATATTATAAGGCAGATTGCCCACTATCCATTGCGGATTATCCGATGCCACAACATCAGACAACACCTCCATCACATCACCATGTGCAACTTTTAAATTGGGATATTCATTTGTCTTTTCCTGCCAAAATTCAGCAAAGCGGTCATCCTTTTCAATAATCGTCAAATGGTTTACACGCGCCAGCACCGAGGTAGTAATAGCACCAGGACCAGGGCCGATTTCAATTGCGCTCTCGCCAACGGGGATGGCTTCTGCAATAGTGCGTATGGCTTTTTGGCTAACCAAAAAGTGTTGCCCCAAAGCTTTGTTGGCGCGAAATTGTCCATCTTGTGTAGGTTTTGACATGTCGCCACTATACAAAACCAAGGAGAAACATCCATGCAACATTGGTTCTTTTTAGCTGCTGCGATTGCCTTTGAGGTGATGGGCACAACATCCATGAAACTATCCCAAGGTTTCACCAAACTTATCCCCTCCATTGCTGTGGGTGTGTGTTTCATCATTTCTTTTTCTTTATTTACCATCGCGCTTAAAAAAATCGACATGGGACTTGCTTATGCGATTTGGGCAGGTGCAGGCACAGCGTTGGTTGCTGCTATTGGCATTTTTTACTTCAAAGAGCCTGCGACCACCTTAAAAATGGTTAGCATTGCCTTGATTATTGCAGGTGTAGTGGGA
>JALSGX010000010.1 GCA_026982535.1 Ghiorsea sp.
TATGGCAGCGTTGAAGAAAAAGTATGGTGTACCTGATAAATTAGCTTCTTGCCACACGGCCATTGTGGATGGTTATGTCATTGAAGGGCATGTACCAGCGGCAGATGTTACACGTTTGCTCAAAGAGCGCCCTCGTATCGTTGGCTTAACTGCGCCTGGTATGCCAATGCAATCGCCTGGTATGCAGGCAGAAGGTAAAATTCCGAGGAATTATGATGTTCTCGCATTTGATAAGCAGGGTAAAGCGAAAATATACCATCGATATGAGTGATATGGGTAAGAGAATTGTTCGCATTACATAAATACCTTGCATTAAAAATAGGAGCATTGTTAAGCCTTATTTTTTTGCTGGTGGCGGTGTTTGGCTGGGACTTGTTGCAAGACATGGAGCATTTGCAATATGAGGCTGCGATTGTGGAAAGAAGTAATCACCAAAGCCATGATTTACATGCCATTGAAATGGGTGTGTATAGCACCATTAAAGTCGCCAATGATTTTCTAATTACAGGTGACCACCGTGCGAAAGACCTTTTTCAACAGCATTGCCAGCATTTGGTTGGTCTGATTGAGACTTACCAAGACAAGTATGCGGATGAAAGTTTATCTGCACTGCGTGAGAATGTGCTAAGGATTCAAGATATTGCCAATGCAATTTTTAACTTACCCTTTGCGACTGAGAACATGGAAGGACCAATTTTTGTTAGCGAAATAGCCAAAGAAGTTAAACAAGTTGTAAACCATGTGACTGAAAAGCACCATGCTTTAGATGCGCAGGTCAACAGCGCGATGCAAATGATGGAAGGACTGCGGTTGGACATGAAGCATGAAACGCTGGCTTTATTGGTTGTGTTATTGGTCGGACTTGGCTTTTTAGCGTATTTTATTTTTGGTCAAATTGTACAGCCCTTGGTCAATATGAAACATTCAGTGCAACGGGTCGGCGAGGGTGACTTTGATGTGGCGTGTAGCGTCACCTCACAAGATGAAATTGGGGAGCTTGCAGGCGCATTTAATGCGATGGGCGGAGCTTTGCAAGAGCGAGAACAGAAGTTAAATCGTGTGCGCAGCATGGCAGCTCATCAGGAGAAAATGAATACCATGGGTGTGATGACAGCAAGCATTGCGCATGAAGTGGGTAATCCATTGGCTTCGATGACAATGTTGCTTCAGCTTGCTTTGCGTAAGCTCAAAAAAAACGAGCACACCTTGGTAGAGCAGCATCTACAATCAGCGGTTAGCGAAACGGAACGTATGGAATCAATCATCCAAACGGTATTGAGTTTTGGTAGACATGAGGCGGATGCTAGTTTTCATGATTTTGATGTGACGACTGTGATTGAAGAAGCGGTGCGTATGGCGCAAATGTCACCTCAGCATAAACGTGTGCCTATCCAAACTTTGTATGAAACAGATATTCCTGCCGTTTATGCTTCTTCAAGTATGCTCATGCAGGTGTTGATGAATTTGATTTACAATGCATGTCATGCGTGTGCGGAAGCGGGCGAAATTTCTATTCATATATGCCAAAAAGACCAGCAAGTTGTGGTTGAGGTTTGCGATACAGGGCATGGGATAGCAGATGAGCTTAGCCACACTATTTTTGAACCTAGCGTTAGCACCAAAGACAAGAGTGAAGGGTCGGGCTTTGGTTTGGCGATTAGCAAAGAACTGATGGATGCGATGCACGGCACACTTGAGCTGCGTAAGGATAACCAAAATAAAACATGTTTTCGTATTTCATTACCTCAAGCGATTGTGATGGAGGAAGCATGAAATTATTGATTGTTGAAGATGAAAAGTTTATTCGACAAGGTATTGTAGAGATGCTGCTTGAAGAAGGCTTTGATGTGGAAGAAGCCGCATCAGTGACAGAAGCGCTGGCGTGTGTGAACACGGGCGATTTTGACGCGATACTTTGTGATAATTTCCTGCCTGATGGAGAAGGCTTTGATGTTTTAAAGTCAATTCAAGGTTCTGATATTGCGTTGATTCTCATGACCTCGTTTGGCAATCGTGAATTGGCTTCGCGCGCCTTTGAAGCTGGTGCTTATGATTATGTCGCTAAACCGATTCGCTTTGATGAATTGTTGGCGCGGCTGCAGCGCTTACAGGAAAAGCTACTGTTGCGAAATAAAGTTAGTGAAAGTGAAAAGGTTGTACAAAATCAAGGTGAGCTGGCTGTGCTTGGGTCTTCGGATAAGATGAAAGAAGTGCAGAATTTAATTGAAATGTCGAGCACAAGCCCCGTGCCTGTGTTGCTGCAAGGTGAGACAGGGGTTGGTAAGGGTGTGGTTGCACGGCTTTTGCACAGTTTATCCAACAGAAAAGACAAACCTTTTGTGCGTATCAATTGTGCCGCTATACCCGCAGAGTTATTGGAGTCTGAGCTGTTTGGGCACAAAAAAGGTGCGTTTTCAGGTGCTGATAGTGATAGAAAAGGCTTATTAGCGACAGCCGCCCAAGGCACACTTTTTATGGATGAGCTGATTGAGTTGCCATTGGCGATGCAGTCGAAGTTGTTGCATGTTTTGGACGAAAAGTGCTTTCGACCTGTGGGTGGCGATAAGGAAGTACCATTTCAAGCGCGAGTGATTGCTGCGAGTAATGTTGATTTTGAGCAGGCAGTGCAAGACGGAAAGTTTCGCGAAGATTTATATTTCCGCCTCAATGTGATGAAAATATATATTCCTGCACTACGCGAACGAGGCAGTGATATTATACCACTTGCACACCGTTTACTTGCACAAATATGTAAAGAATGGAGCAGGGATACACCTGAGCTTAGTCTCAATCAATCGTCGTGGCTGGAGGTCCAAGATTGGCGCGGGAATGTGCGAGAGCTGCGAAACACCTTAGAACGTGCGCTATTGCTTGGACAGGGTGGCTTGTTGTTCTCGGATATGGATGAAGCCAGCACACGTAATGAACTGCCGTTGATGGAAGCATGTCACGATTTTGAGATGCAATACATCAAACGCATGATTCATCATTGCGATGGCGACAAGGCAGTTGCCGCTCAAAAATTGGGGGTTGGTTTGTCCACCTTATACCGTAAATTGGACGGTTAGACGTTTAAAATTCTCACCTCTGGTAATAGTTTTGCATAACATTCCCACTTTTGAGAATCGAACCATATGCGATGCTGCATACATAGTCACATAAGCCACTGTTTTATAAGTAAAATACCAATGGGATGCCGCCAGCATCTTATTTCAAAGTATTGGCACAAAAGTTTCTGCTCTCTAAATGCATAAGTTTGTTCCTTTGCCAAACTAAACGGGGAAAATTTATAGCACATTTAGAGGGGTTCTTATGAAAAAAATATTATATACATTAAGCGGCTTAGCCATGCTTGCAGTGACAAGCGTAGCACTTGTGCCAACTGAGGCTGAAGCGATACCCGTATTTGCTCGAAAATATGGCATGGCTTGTAATTCGTGCCACACGATGTTTCCGCAGCTCTCTAAGATGGGAGTGGCATTCCGTGAGCGAGGTTACCGTTTTGAAGCAGGTCGAGGCGACTTGGACATGCAAGATGAAAGAGGCATGAACTTTGATGGTAGCGATAATGTTGTGTTTGCTGCGGCATTCCCTTTCACTGTGCGCACACAAATATTGTATTCAGACGCTAGCCCCATTGAAGCAGACACAGGTGGCGCAGTGATGCCTGGTCATCGCCCTGGTATGCTGGATGAGTCTAAAGATAATGCCAAAATTGGCTTTGGTGAGTTTGGTTTAATTTCATCAGGCTCTTATGATGATTTCTCATGGTGGATGGATGCTAGCCTTGGCGGTGGTATTGGCATGTTGGAAGGCATTTATTATGTGAACGACTTGGTTAAAGTTCGCTTTGGTCGTGTGCAAAATAATGTAGGCTATGGTATGACCATGATGTCGAAACGCCCGATTGGTTATGGCTGGGCAGATGCCGCTCAAATGGCAGGGGCGACCATGCTGATGATGGTGGATGGTATCAGTGTTCATGGTACAACCAACGGCGATTCGGGTGTCGGTACATATTACAATGTGAGCTATGGCCTTGCAGGTGATGACTCTACATCTGGCAACAAAACATCCACATTATACGGGCGGGTAGCCCAAGAGCTTATGGACTCTCATATTGTGGGAGCGTATTACTATACTGCTTCAAACTACACCAGTGATGTGTTTGGTGGCGAGTCGGCGATGTTGATGGCAATGGGTGCACCGGGTGCGACCAATGCTAATCCCATGGCCTTTGATTCGGTAAGTCGAGCAGGCATTGATTTTGCCTATAACTATGGTGAACCCATGCAAGTTTGGGGTGCATATACTGTTGGTGACCAAGTCAACCCAGTGACCAACGATACGCTTAATGTTACGGCATTAACCTTAGCTGCGGAATGGATTGTGCAAGAGGGGTGGATGGTTGGCGCAAAATACAATTCAAGCCAAGTTGACTTGCAAATGTTAGGTAATACGGTGCTAACACCAGATGCTACGTCACATACAACGCTGTATGGTATTCATCAGGTTGCAGAGAATGTTCAAGCCACATTTTCTTATACATCAAGCAAAAATGTTATTGAAAGAATGGGTGCAGCAGGTGGCGCAACCAATGCGACATTAGCTGACTTTAACACAATGATTTTTGCTGTTGATATGGCACTTTAATACATAATAAAATGATAAATGGAATGAGAGGGGGAGGCAGGAATGCCTTCCCTTTTTTATGGAGTTTGTATGAATGTATCAAGTTTAAGTTCGGTTAGGTATGGCATTATTTTAGGTATTGTTGCTTTAATTATGGGTGCGTTGTGGGCAGCATACATGGCAACACATCATGAAAAGTTACACGGTGCATTTGAAGCGCAACAAGCAAGTATTCAACAAACCATGATGGCAAAACAAATGAAGGGTATGACGATGGATGATATGGACATGGGTCATGCGCATGGTAGCGAGATGGCAGCAGACCATCATGATGAGGTTCAGCCTCATGCTGAAGGTGGGCATCAAGCAGGTGGACATGCCGCAGGCGGTCAACATTCGCATTCAGGTTCGCTTGCTAAAGATGCCATGCAGCGCTTATTACGTGGGCATATTCATGCCATGGGTTTGGGCGTGTTGGTCTGCGTTCTTTTATTGGTTGTGGCGTTAACATCACTTAAAGATGTTTGGAAGAAGGTGCTTGGTCTTACCTTTGGTTTGGGTGCAGTGCTTTATCCACCAGCATGGGTGATTATGGGTTTCCGCACGGTGGAGCTTGGTCCTGAGGCGGCAGAAGCCAGTATTATGTGGTTATTTGGACCAGCCGTTGGCTTACTCATTGGCTCGATGGCTGCGCTTTTGCTGGTTTTGTTGCTTGAGCAATTGAATTTAAGTCAAAAATCATTGTTCAAGTGGGCTTTTGATTAAGGGTTTAGCCTTGATGTTATCCACTTGCCAATGGCGAGTGTTTCATCAGGGCAAACGCTGTGTTCCATGGGATATTCAAACCAATCGACTTGATAACCAAGTTCTTCTAAGAGCTTGGCGGATTCTTTTCCGTATTCAAACAGCACCACTGGGTCTTGTGTGCCGTGCGCCATCATAATCGGTGTGGTTTTAGTTTCAGGATTAAGCTCGGTTGCAATGGTGGTGTGTAGCGGTAAATAACAGGATAAAGCAATCAAACCTGCAAGCGGTTTATCCACAGTTAGACCTGTATAAAGGGTCATTGCGCCACCTTGTGAGAATCCGATTAAAATGATTCGCTCGTTGGGTATACCTCTATCATTTTCTTGTTTGATGAGTTGCTGAATACTTGCAGCAGACTTTTTGATGCCTTCCGCGTCTTGCGGGTTGGTGTCGGGGTTGTCCACTTTGAGTGAATACAAATCATACCATGCAGGCATGACAAATCCGCCATTCATGGTCACAGGCATGGTGGGCGCATGAGGAAAAATAAAACGCACACTTAAATCATTGGGTAAATTCAATTGCGGTACGATGGGTTGAAAATCGAAACCATCAGCACCCAAGCCGTGCAACCAAATGACTGATGCGGTGGGATTTTCGCCCGTTTCTACAGTTTCAAACTTTAAATCTACCATGATGTACTCACCTGTAATCCATACTCACCCTTGTTGGCGGTGGGGGTGATATTCAAGCCTTTGTAGGGTGTTGTAAAATAAAAACTACTGAGTGAGCCAATCGCTGCCCCTGCCAACACATCGGATGTGAAATGTTTATCGGCATAC
>JALSGX010000011.1 GCA_026982535.1 Ghiorsea sp.
AAAAGACTTCTAAAAGCAGGCAAGCCTAAGATGTTAATCATAGGTGCGGTTATGCGAAAATTGATCCATATTATCTATGGGGTATTGAAAAACAATCAGCCGTTTGATCCCCGCCCCCTTTTTAGTGGTATTCACAGTGCGAACCACATGATTGTTGTATTCAACAAAAACGATATTCCCCAACTTATCAATCACCAAGTCAACTGGACTTGAAACTTGAGCATTTACTGCCAAACCTCCAGCTCCTGTGTAGACAGTAACTGTTCTAATTTTTCCTAAAGATTCTGCCATAAATAAATCACCATTGGCAGCTGCAACAACCGAAAGTAGCGTAAATATTGAAGCTTAAGTTGCCAGCCCTCCATTCCCTATATCAGTTGACAAACCAAGCAGCACAATAAGGTATGAATTTTCTTGCAATCAGGCTTCATAGAAAAACTATAGAGCAAATAATGCAGCTACCTCTGCAGCAGAAAGTGCGCGATTGTAGATTCGCAAATCATCAATGCCTCCATTAAACCTCGATGACCCTGCAGTGTTGGCAAACCACTCATGTAATGACGCAAACTGAGGTGCGGATACAACAGAAAAAGGAGTAGTAACTGCTTTGCTATCTATTTGAGAACCATCTGCATAAAGTATCAAATTATTACCATCATAGGTTGCTACTAATTGGTGCCATAGTCCATCGGCTATATTAGTCGACAATGTCCCGACAGCAGGGGCATTACTCAAATATGCGCTCACATCCCCGTTATGCTGAATATAAAATGCAAACCCCAAATCTGAGGTAGAGAGAGAGCCGAAAGAATAAATTGCCGCCGCATGAGGAACTGGCGCTCCATTACTTACAAATTTCACCCATTGAGCCACGCTGAAAGTTGACAGTGTTACCTGTGGCATAGAAATATATTGATTGCGATAATAAAAACTAGTTGTTGGTCCATTTACAAAGTTTGCAGCTAGTCCTGTATGCCCAGTTTTAAAAGCCACATTTCCTAGAATTGTTGCGTTATTACCATTCCCACTCGCATCATTGGCATTGCCATCAAATGGGTAATACGCAACAAGACCATTACTGATGTTTACAACGGTAGGTGTTATCGACTTAGATGCATAACCGATACGCCAGTTCGTTCCATCAAAACCAGAATACCACATCTCTCGTTTATTGCCACGCTCAAGGACAGAAGGGTAAATGGCATAGACATTATCAAAAGAGCTAGTAACCCCTATTGTTAATACAGGATTATTGATGTCTTTCACCCATGTAATACCATCTGCAGAAGTTGCATGACCAATTTTACCAACTACACCATTATCTCCTGAATACCACATCTCATACCCAGCAGCAGTTTGCATTACAAAAGGAGTATTCAAGCCAGCACTATCCCAAGAACCAGCAACACCATAGGAAAGAACAGGAGTAGAATGCTTGATCCAAGTCACACCGTCTGCTGACTCTGCATAGCCAAGCTTAAGAGACCATTGGGCAGAGGTTGTTCCTGCATACCACATTTTAAATTTGATCCCGTCATAGATCACAGCAGGGGTATGAACATGACCACTATCCCAACTGCCTAAGGTAGGAGTCAATATAGGGTTCGCATCTTTTGTCCAACTCAAACCATCGGTAGATGTTGCGTGACCTATTTGCCATATTGCCCCATTAGACCCTGAGTAATACATATGGTATAAAACACCATCAAAAACTACATTGGGTACATGTACACTAATACTATCCCAGCTTCCTGCAGCGCCAACTTTGAGTATTGGATTGTTTGCAGCCTTCACCCATGTCTTACCATCAACAGATGTCGCAAGACCAATCTGATTATTTACACCGTTATACATTGAGTAATACATTCGATAGGTGGATGTGTAAGTATCAAAAGTTACCTTTGGAACATGAACACCTACACTATCCGCAGCCCCGGCAGGGCCTACATCCAATACAGGTGTCGGATGTTTTACCCAGTTCGCGGCAGGCTGGGTTGTTGATACACTTACCGTTGAAGGAACCCACGCTGGCATATTCGCTGCAACACCTGCGCCCAAAGAGGCTTGATTGGCATTGGCAGTCGCATCATTGGCGATAGTTCCCGTGCCTTCGTTGAAATTCCAATAACCCACAAGCCCTGCTTCATTACCTGTCAGTTGCGTGTTCATATCTGCCTGAATTTGTGCTTGGGTTCGGGCGGTGTTCCAAATACGGACATCATCAATTTTTCCTTGAAAAGGGAAGTGTGTTGGCGTATTCGCATTATAAGCCATTCCTATCAAAACAGGTGTATTTGGAGCTGCTCTAGATGCCCCCATATTTTGACAGACATCAAGCACTCCATTCACAAAGATGCAACTTTGCACGCCATCATAAACTGCTGAGATATGAGAGAAGGCACCTAGGGGGAGAGTTGTCGTTCCAATGATACTAAATGGAGCAACTTCACGACTAAAAACAACCTGACCAGATGGGGTTATACCCAGATTAAACTCGCCTTCAACAGTACCATTAAACCTACTAACAATTATCATACTACTGCCAAATGATGCTGGGTTAACCCTAGCCTCTAATGTATATACAGCAGTTCCACCAAAGGATTGAATATTTAGACCCGCATCTATAAAATCATTCACCCCATCAAATTGCAGTGCGTAGTTTGTGGTGGTTGTGGCGGTTACCACATTCACTGTGCGCACCACTTGCGTAGCAGCATTGCCTGCTGCATCTGACACATCATAAGTAACTTGATAAGTTCCAAGAGTCGAAGTGTTCACATTGCTGGTGTTGACATTAATGCTGGCTGTTAAATCACCATCCACATTATCCAATGCCGTTGCACCTGCATCTGTATATATTGCACCTTGGACAATGGTGTATGGGTTAGCACCTAACAGCGTAATCACTGGTGGCGTGGTGTCTGGTATTGGTGGAACCTGAAAATCATATACAGTCTGAACGCCCCCAAAATTTGTTGTCACATTAAGCGTTTGGTTGATTCCTTGTGTAGCACAGTGCATAACAATGGTGTTCGCTGTTCTGGATGTTTCCGTAAGCTGGCAATCTGGCGATGTAAATGTGAGCTGTGGATCCAAGTTGCTCCCTGAAATCGTAATTTCAGTTCCAGAAGCAATATATTGAGGTACCACAGATGTAATTAAGTTAAGGCTAGGATTATCAATGGCTGCGATATTATATGCGCGTTTGGCAATAATAGAGCCATTTGCATTGCGCGCCTCGCAATTGAGCGCCGTGATACCCGTAGCATAAACCTTTAAAGAAAATGTTTGTGATATTCCCGCATATTGGCTACTTTGATGTGTATATTTAAAAGGAGAAGTTTGAGGGTAATTAGATTTAGCAGCATAACAACTTACAGTTATCCCGCTTGCATCAGGAAAGTTCAGGCGATTAATATTTGGCGGCGTTACTGAAAAAGTGTAGTCATTAGCGACACCAACTTTCATACTTTCAGTTCCTTTAATATATAAAATTGTGCCCCAGTCTGTAAGTGTTGTGTTGGTGTATACATTGATTGCTTCAAGGCTGCGGCTTAGACCTGAAAGCACTGTATCCACATCATAATCTTTATTCAAAAGGGTATTACTATACCCAAGTGTGCCAGCTATTTTATTGGCGAAAGCTTCATAATCCAAAGGCAAGCTAAGCCCATACACCTGAGCTAAAAGTTCATCTCTGCCACCATACAACATATAAGTCTTCACAACTTCTTGAATAATAGTTGCCTCATTGGTTTGGTTAACAATATCATTGAGGCGGTAGGCAGTAGTACCTGAGCTCCAAAAGCTCATATACTGCTTCACCGCACCGCTTGCCGCATCAGCGCAATTTTTAAATGTCTTAGCAGCATCACCCAAGCCTGCAAAAGCAGCTTTGCCAACACCTTTTACACAAGCTGTTGCTGATGCAATATTTTTCACCGTTTGCCCTACGCCATCACGAATCTCTTTTGAAATATGATCTTGTGCAAAAGTCGTTGTTAGCATGGTATTGATTGCATCACTTGCAGCAAACGCTGCCTTACTTGTTAAACTGCCTTTCTGACCAATAAGCTTGGCAACATCTGCAGCTTGGTTTAACTGATTAAGCAGCTTGGTTAGCGAACCTAATGTGCTTATACTTGATGTGATTTTATCTATATCATTGTTGGTTAGTGATGGATGTACGGCTTGATACGCTTTTAAAGATGACTTCACGACATTTAAACATTGCGTAGCATTGGTTAGGGTACCATTATTTGCTTTTAAGCTTTCAAGACATGAAACAGAATCAAACACTGCGCCAAGCGCATGATTAACACCTTTAATAATGGATAGTTCCTTCTTGGAATCTTTAATGAAATTGGGGTCAGCAACCTTTAGCCCTGTCACAACCCAGCCCACCTGTTCTTGAATGATATTCGTTGTGCTTAGTACCGCTTTCATAAGATCACTCTTGTTTTGATCTGAAGCGATTTTATCTAGGCTTATAATGGTAGCGGTTGTATTTATTACTTGATCTGTAATCGCCATAAATCGCTTAACTTCATCATCAAAGGCAGTTTTTGTTCCTACTGCTGAAGTTTGGAGAAATTGAATACTCGATAAGCGGGCTGCTAGCTGAGGTTGAATATAAGTGTAATAAACAAACCACATTTTATATTCAGAGCAGTTTGGTGTAGGATTGGTTTTGGAAAGAAGTGTTTCAACACTTTTCGAATAGTATTCGCACGCAGTTTTATCAAATAGCGTTGAATTGCGATATTCAGTTTGCAAGTGATTGGCAGCTTTGGCCATATCAACAAGAATCAAGCTTGGGTCATTATTCAAAGTGAGAAAAGTCTGTAGCTCTTGCTGGAAGGCAGTTGGTGATTCAAGAGAGAATGTGTCACCTTTTAAATTTGCCACTGCTGATGCTTTTAATACAATGCCATTTGCTGGGTTTTGGTCTTCATCCAATGTTTGCAAAAGCTGCGCTATGGAAAGAGCTCGTGTTAGGGTTGAAAATGATGAAGGATCTCTGCTTTTAAGGTCAAACGGGCTTGTCACATCACCGCACTTAGTGCTCCCAAGAAACATTGAACCTGCTGAGAAAGATACTTCATCACCAATATAACATTCATAAGAGCCATATTGATCCGTTACACCGCTTACAGTTCCTAAAGCATTGGTATATGTTAAACCTGATGTATAAGCATCAATAAAATGACCTTGAATTCGAGCGTTAATACCAATATCACATACATCCCCTTTGCCATCACCATCTTTATCAGCTTGGTCAGGGTTGTAGTCCAGCACGCAGTTGTCTGTATAATCGCCAACTCCATCACCATCTGTATCAGCAACTTCAGGTAAGCTCTCCTTAACAACACCATCCAAATACGATGTTGCCAATTGCTCTACAGTTTGAGCAGGTGAACCTACGACTGTAGTTGGAGGGCTGGTTGTACTCGAGCCTGCCGAATCACCGCCACCGCTACACCCTGTAAGCAGCAAGCCTATACCCAACATCGAGGCAATAATCAGCTTGTTTTGCATTCGGTTCGTGTGGGTTAATGTGTTTGATGTGGCAAGCGCGCTCTTTTTGAATCTCAAATTTAATAAGTGTTTTACCCAAGTATTGAAAGCCATGCCCATTCTCCTCATCGCGAATGAGTTGACTTAACCTCTTCGCACATCCGAGGGATGTTAATTAAAAAATGTTCATAATCAAGAATCCTGTTATGAAACATGTTAGTTGTCAGGTTCCGTGTGGTTATATTCCGATTCGGAGCTATGCTTTGTTCCGAGCAATTGATTTACTTCAACCAATGATAGAGAGGCATTTAAGCCCCAAGGAGGATGTATGAGCCACCGTATTCACAGCAATGCCCGCACCACCCCTGCCATCCGTTTGGAGATGCAAAACTCCAAGCTCGGAGTGGTCGCACTGGCACAAAAATATAATGTCACGAAAGCAACTGCCTCCAAGTGGAAGCATCGCAATAGTGTTGAAGATAGGTCACACCGCCCACACCGGCTTCAGACCACATTGAGTGAGATAGAAGAAGAAATCGTCGTTCAACTTCGTACCAGCTTGCTTTTACCACTGGATGACTTGGTGGCAGTGACCAAGAAGTTTATCAATCCCAAGGCAAGTCGCTCTGGTATCAATCGCTGTCTGGTTCGGCATCAGGTTTCATGTTTGCGCAAGCTTATGCCTCA